>NZ_LDUJ01000006.1:0-71409 GCF_001043675.1 Lysinibacillus sp. LK3 | reverse complement strand
ATATTAGAGTGTAATTTTCTGGCATATGTACGCCACTACAACAATATAAATCATATTTATCATTTGTTTTGTTATACTACACAATAAAAAAAATACTCTTCAACAAATCTTGTATTACAACAGCTTTGTTATTTATGGTAATTTAGTATAAACTAAGAATTTTTAGTATGTTTTAAGGTAAACATGCTTATTTTGTAGAATTGGGGTGATGAATGTATAAAAGAAAGCTAATAGCTATCGCTCTTTTATATGTCTATGAAAAATATATCTTTACGTCTAAAAATGTTTATTTTTTCATTTATTATTGTCCTTTTTTCTATAGCAACAAGTGGTGCTATCATGATCCATAACCTTTCGGGTGCATTTGAGAAAGAATTTGGAGCACGAGCCATTGCTATTGCGAGAACCGTTTCACAACTGACAGATGTACAAAATAATGTTGGGAAACCGAATGGATTTGAAGTTATTCAACCCATTGCAGAGAGAATTCGTTTAACAACTGATGTTGATTATATCGTGATTATTGATATGAAGAAAATCCGCTATTCTCACCCTTCTGAGAGCAAACTTGGCACAGTTTTTGAGGGTGGAGACGAAATAGAAGCTTTTTCACAGCATGAATACATATCAAAAGCTCAGGGAGTGCTTGGCTATTCCATCCGTGCATTCGTTCCTATAATGAATGAAGAAGGTACACAACAAGTTGGTGTTATTACAGTTGGGTTACTCACCCCAAAATGGTACAACCTACTAGATGAATATCAATTTGATATATTGATTTCTCTTTTTTGGGGACTAGCTATTGGATTAGGTGGTTCAGTCTGGGTGGCTAATCACCTAAAGCGTCAAACATTTAATTTAGAGCCATACGAAATCGCTCGCTTAGTGGAAGAGCGATCTGGCATTATACAGGCAATGGATATTGGTATATTAGCAACCGACGAAAGCGGTAATGTATCATTTATTAACCGCCTCGCAAGGCAATATACTCATTTCTTTGAACAGAGAATTTCTCGCAAAGAATTATTTAATGGGACATGGCTTGCGGAAGACATTTTACAGCAGCATGAAATATATAGACCTTTACTTATACATGACCAGATGTATTTAGTACGCACCTTCCCTATTCGGATTTTAGATCAAAATGCCGGATACCTTATAATGTTAACGGATCGTAAAGAGGCAAATATGTTAGCTGAAGAATTAACAGGGATTAAAATGCTTGTGGATTCCTTACGAGCTCAACAGCATGAATATATGAACCGTTTACATAGTATTGCAGGATTAATTCAACTAGATCGTAATGATGAAGCTCTGAGTCTTATTATTGATGAAATTACGGATGAAGAGGAAATTATACAAAATTTACATGATAAAATACTTGATTACTCGATACAAGGTTTACTACTTGGGAAGTACTCGCGAGCAAAAGAACTCGGCGTGGAACTGACCATTGATGATGATTCAAAGCTAGCCGATATTATGAGCGGTTTTTCTAGTGGTGATTTGGTAACTATAATTGGAAATTTGCTTGATAACGCGATGGAAGCATGCTTTGAGTGTACGTATAAAGATGTACGATTAACGTTAATTGGCGATAAGCATTATCTATATATAGAAGTACAGGATAGTGGCATGGGGATAATAGGTTTACCGCAACGAATTTTCGAATATGGTTTTACTACCAAACAAAAGGAAGGACATGGTATTGGCCTTGCACTTGTTAAACAAATTGTAGAATCTAATAACGGAAATATACAAGTGGAATCAACGGTCAATATTGGTACAAATATTACTATTGAGGTAGGGGTGATAGAAGATCAATGAGTAACATTTCAGTTTTTATTGTAGAAGATGATCCAATGGTGCTTGAAATAAATAAAGGTTTTTTAAATAAAATGATTGGTTTTCAGCTTGTAGGCGAATCTATCACAGGTCGTGATGCTTACGAAAAAATTAAAGTGAAAAAACCAGATTTAATTTTACTAGACATGTTTTTACCAGATATGACCGGTATGGATTTATTTTTAAAACTCCGTTCAGAAAGGATTCCCTCAGATATTATTCTGATAACTGCTGCGCGAGATGCACCGACTGTTCAAGAGGCTTTACGATTTGGTGCAAGCGATTATCTCATTAAGCCCTTTCGCTTCGAACGTTTTGAAAAAGCTTTACAGCAATATAAAAATAGCTCTAAATTGTTTACTAATTGCACAGCCTTAAATCAAGAGGATATTGATAGTTGGCTAGGTATACAACAAGAGTCAAATGAATTACCTAAAGGCTTAAACAATTTAACGATGAAACAAATATTAGATTATTTAACAACATATAGAGTAGCTATAACCTCCGAGCAGCTGGCTCAAAATGTTGGAATGGCAAGGGTCACAGTTCGGAAATATTTAGATTTTTTAGCAACTAAAGGAACCGTTAGCATTGAACTACAATATGGAACAGTTGGACGACCAACGAAATATTATTCCATAAAATAGTTAAGCATAAATAGTTATTAAAAATAAAAACTCATATAGAATCTGCTATTTTTCTTATTATGCATAGGTTTATGATGCTTTACTATGCACATTAATAAAAGAAAAGTAAGCAGATTCTTTTTTTCTCTTGCAATTATCTTGTATTATAACAATTTATCAATATAACTAATTGTTATATACCATAAATACCAAAATGTTCATTAAAACCATAATATTGAATATTTATTCGTATAAAATACAATAGAAAGCGTTCACATCTTATACAGTTAGGAGTGAATTGACATGTGGCGTAACCCTATAAAAGTACTTTTCATAAACTTATGTTTTTTAACCATCCTCATAGGTTGTCAACAGCAGACCTATCCAACTGACAATGAGCAATTAAGTCATGAAGAACAAATTGTCATTCGCTTTTCACATGTTGTTGGTGAAAACACACCTAAAGGAATGGCAGCAATTAAATTTGCAGAGCTTATTAAGGAACGAAGTAATGGTCATGTAGAAATTCAAGTTTTCCCGAATGGTGTACTGTACAAGGATGGTGAGGAGATGAATGCTCTTTTAAGAGGAGATATTCAGATGATTGCCCCTGCCATTTCAAAAATTACTACGTTTGTACCCGAATGGTCTGTCATGGATTTACCTTATGCATTTAAAAATGCACAAGAAGTTCATACATATGTTGAAAGCGAAGTTGGACAATCATTAATGAAGAGGTTAAATAAACACAATCTAATCTCGATGGGCGTATGGGATAGTGGCTTTAAACAGTTAAGTAATAGTATTCGTCCCATCCAAAACTTAACTGATCTACAAGGTTTACGCATGAGAATAATGCCAAGTGATATTTTAGCAGAGCAATTTTCCATTGCAGGTGCCTATCCTAGACGAATTGATTTTAATACGGTCTTCCATCAACTACAAAAAGGCAATGTTGATGGGCAAGAAAATACGCTCACTAATATTACAAGCAAAAATCTACATTCACTTCAAGATTACTTAACTATTAGTAATCATGGTTATCTAGGCTATTTGTTATTAATGAATAATGAATTTTGGAATTCCCTCCCTAAAAATGTACAGGAGCTTTTGATTGATACTCTTGAGGAAGTACAAAAATGGGAGTGGCAACAAGCAGAGAATTTAAGTACGGAAAGACTTCAGGAAATGGAAGCATGTCAATGCATACAAATTCATTATTTAACGGAGGAAGAAATAGAGGATTGGGAGAACGCCTTTAAACCTGTATACGACTATTATGCAGAAAATTATGGTTTTAAATATATTGAGGCACTTCCTAAAAATCAATTTCATTAACTAGGGTTTAAAAGGTTGCCCTTTTAACTATAAATATAAATTTTAGGGGGATATAGAATGAAAAAATGGCTTTTCATGTCATTCATGGCTTTGCTTTTACTAGTACTTGCGGCTTGTGGTGGCGACAAAAAAGAAGCAGCTTCTGCTCCAGCAGCTGAGGGAGATGGTGGCTACACCAAAGAAAAACCTCTTGTTATTAAATTCTCTCATGTAACTTCAATTGATAGTGTTAAAGGTAAAGCAGCTGAGGCATTTGCAAAACTAGTGGATGAAAAAACAGAAGGTAAAGTGAAAGTTGAGGTTTATCCATCCTCACAACTATATGGAGATAATGATGAATTAGATGCCTTAGTATCAGGAAATGTGCATATGATTGCTCCTTCTGTAACGAAAATGGTAAAAATCGATCCTCGTTGGCAATATGTTGATATGCCATACCTTTTTGAAAATCAAGAGCATGCTCGTAAGTTCTTTAATTCAGATGTTGCAAAACTGATTCTAGAATCTGACCAACTAGCAGCTAACGATATTAAAGGTCTCGTGTTCTGGGAAAATGGCTTTAAACACTTTTCCAATAACAAACATCCACTTGTGACAGTGGACGATTTTAAAGGACTAAAATTCAGAGCACAAGCAGGTAAAGTTTTAGAATCGCAGTTTAAAGCTTTGAATGCTGGTTCTGCGACCATTGCATTTGGTGAAACGTACGCTGCCTTACAACAAGGAACAGTAGATGGACAAGAAAACACATTTAATAACTTTGATACTCAAAAATATCAAGAAGTTCAAAAATACTTCTCCGTATCTGAACATGGTCGTCTAGACTATGCCATCTTTGTAAACAAAACATTCTGGGAAAAAATACCTTCAGAGCTATTGACAGCAGTTGAAGAATCATTAAATGAGGCAACAACGTTAGCTTGGGATTTAGCTGCGGAAGAAAACGAAAAATCATTCGAAAACATTAAAAACTCTGGTATTGAAGTCCTTGAGCTATCAGATGCTGAAAAAGAAGCCATCAAAAAACAACTGGAACCAGTTTATGAAGAGTTTACTGATGTTATCACAGAAGAACTAATTAATGGTATTCGTGATTTAAAATAAACATGGTTCTTAAAAAAACTTACTATTCCAACAATTAGTTGGTGTAAGGAATAGGAAATCGCAACAATTTCTTGGGTATTCTTTGTTAGGAAGTTGCCCGTAGTAGTGAGTTATCGTCAATATCAATAATTTTATTAGTATATCGCTTACTTACAAACGGGTGCTAAGAAGCTCACTTCAAACAGCAACATTTACAGTGGGAATAAAAGCATCCGTTTTTAACTTTAAATAAAGGAGGCTACAACATGAAGGCCGTTTATAAAATATGGGGCTACTTAGAAGAAATTCTTGCTGGAATTTTTTTCGTAGCAGGTGTCGTGCTCATTTTTTATGGGGTTATTATGCGCTACATATTTAATGAACCACAAGCATGGGTAGAGGAATTAGCACGCTATTCTATAATTTGGGGTACATTTTTGGGGTTTGGCTTAGCTCTTCGCCACAATCAGCATATACAGGTGGATATTCTATATGACAAATTAAAGCCATCGAAAAAACGTCTATTAGATTTAGTAGCAACAGGCTTGAGCATCGCCTTTTGCTTAATTTACACGTACTATGGTTTTGTTTTAGTGGAAAATCGCTATACATCTGGTATGGTTTCACTTGATATCGGGATTCCAATGTGGATTGTATATTTAGTCCTACCTCTTTCAGGTATTTTATTTTTACTAAGATTCGTAGAACGATTAGTTAATATTCTACGAGGAAAGGATGAAGAATATGCTAATCCTCTTACTTAGTTTCTTTTTGCTATTATTTCTACGCGTACCTGTTGCTATTAGCTTAGCACTTTCGACAATTCTAGTGTTCTTCCAAATAGATTTTAATATGAATATGATTCCACAGCGCATTTTTACTGCATTAGATTCCTTCCCTATGATGGCCATCCCAGGATTCGTGCTGGCTGGCGTATTAATGGCGCGCGGTGGGATATCAAAATATTTAATTGAAGCTTTACGTGCATGGATTGGTCACCTTCCAGGTGGTCTTGCAGTTGTTACAATTGTTGCATGTGCTATTTTTGCCGCTATTTCAGGCTCTTCACCTGCCACAGCAGCAGCAATCGGCTCTATTATGATCCCTGCAATGATTTCAGCAGGCTATAAAAAACGTTATTCCATGGGACTTGTGGCAGCAGGTGGTACATTAGGAATTTTAATACCACCGAGTGTTCCACTAATTATTTATGGTATCACCTCGGAGCAATCAATTGGTGAGTTATTTATGGCTGGGGTTCTTCCTGGATTAGCTTTAACAGGAATTTTAATTATTGCTGCTATCGTTTATGCGAAACGCAATGGATTTAATGGAGATCAACCAGCTTCTTGGGAAGAACGTGGGCGTAAATCTTTAAAAGCCATTTGGGGAGCATTTTTACCTTTTTTAATTTTAGGAACAATCTATTCAGGAGTTGTGACACCAACTGAATCAGCGGTGATAGCTGTTTTCTATGGTCTTATTGTATCCTTGTTTATCTATCGTGAAATGAAGCTAAAGGATTTCCGCGAAGTATTAGTAGAATCTATTAATATTACCGCTATGATTTTCTTAATAATAGGTGCCGCTTCGTTATTTGGACTCTATTTAACAAATGCACAAGTACCACAGCAAGTGGGTGCATGGATTGCAGAAAGTGATTTAAATAAGTGGATTTTTATGATAGTTGTCAATATTTTGTTCTTTATCATGGGTATGTTCTTAGAAGCCGTCTCCATTATTCTAATTACTTTACCAATTTTATTACCAATCCTTGCACACTTCGATATAAATTTAATCCACTTTGCCATTATTATGACGATTAATATGGAATTAGGAATGATCACTCCACCAGTTGGATTGAATCTCTTCGTGGTTAGCGGTATTGCAAAAGAAAAACTTGGGGAAGTGGTAAAAGGCGTTATACCGTTTATCATTTTAATGATTATCTTCTTAGCACTTGTTGTCTTAATCCCACAACTTTCTCTCTGGTTACCAGAGCAAATGAAATAAGGTTTTAAGATGGGCATAAATACAAAGGGTTATTCAATAAGAGATCGCTCTTTTTGGACAATTGTCATTAGTTTGGGCGGGGCTTCTGTTTTTGTCTTTGCAGCAATGTATTCTGTTCAGCCCCTGCTCCCCTTCTTTACAGAGCAATTTCATATTTCTGTATCCGTTGCAAGTCTATCCGTATCTATGACTACTCTATCAGTAATTCTTGGATTAATCGTGCTAGGTTTTTTATCAGATCGTTATGGAAGAGTTTTGTTCATTCATTTATCCATAGTTTTTACTATCATACCTTTTTTTTTCATGCCACTAACTGATTCTTTTTCTACTATTATTTTATTACGCTTTATTCAGGGCTTTGCTATTGCAGGTGTACCTGCAGCAGCACTTGCCTATCTTAGCGAAGAAATTGATCAACAATCAATGGGCTTTGCCACTGCATTATATATTTCTTGTAATGCACTAGGCGGAACAATTGGTAGACTCATGATGGGGTATGTCACTGAATATTTTTCATGGAAAATGGCATTTGTTTCATTAGCCATTATGGGGTGCATCGTTATGGTAATTGTCTGGTGGATGCTACCTAAATCCAAAAATTTTTCGGTACAACAGCGTACGATTCAACAGGATTTACAAGGCTTTTGGTTTCATTTGAAAAACCCTCAATTATTGATGCTTTTTGGATTAGGAGTTATTTTACAATTATCCTTTACTGGAGTTTGGTCATTTATTCCCTATTACTTAACAGCGCCTCCTTTTCTATTATCTTTACAAAGCATTTCTTTTATTTTTTTAGCCTATGGTTTAGGTATTATTGGTTCGCCCATTGCTAATGCACTTGCAGGAAAAGTTGGATTACATACCATTCGAACATTTGGTGTTTGTTTATTAACTGTGGGAATACTTTTTACATTAAGCAAGTCACTTTTCATTATTGTAATTGGACTTTGTCTAGCATGTTTAGGTTTTTTTACTGCTCATGCATTAACTTCCTCATTGGTAAGTCGGCTAGCTCTTTATCAAAAAGGAAGCGCCTCTAGTCTATATTTGGTCGCTTATTACCTTGGGGTGGCCTCTGGAAGTACAATACTAAGCCCTGTTTGGTCATTATTTCAGTGGCATGGTATCGTAATCATTACTGCTTTTCTGCCAATAACATACCTATTTATTTTAAATTCGCTACAGAAACAGCAAAAAAGAGATGTACTCAAAAAATGAGCATCTCTTTTTTTGCTAATTCATTGTTTTTTTACAAGGACAATTGCTTTAATTTCTTTATAATAAATACACAACAAAATTCCTACTAAAATTAATAAAGAGCCATATATCTGAACACTTGTAGGGAATTGTTTTAAAAATACAGCACTCAATAGCATGGCTATAGCTGGCTCAAAGTTTAACAACAACGACGCATTTGTTGAGCCGACCTCCTTCATTTTTTGATTCCACATTAAATTGCTTACCCCATGAATAATAATCGCTGATAAGATGAGCAAAAACCAGTAGGGTATTGCAACTTGCCAATTCGTCTGCGGCAAAATAGTAAATGAAAACGGCACAAGCACCAGTAAACCTATTAAATTTGTATAGAACGTAATCGACTGGGCTGACATTTTCAGACTAAGATGATTGACAATAATGAGGAACAAAGCAAAGCTTAGCATTGTAATTAAGCTCAACACCTCACCCTTACCGATTGAAATGGTGATAAGTGCCCCTTTTGTAATGATGAGGCCAACACCAACAAATGATAGTATTGCACCTAGCCAAAATATGCCGTTACGTGATTCATGATAGATCATTTTATTCAGCAGAGATGTGACAATCGGTGCACAGGCTAATATTAAAGCCGCAGTGATAGGAGAAGTGTGCTGGAGACTAGCATAAAAGCTATAGTGATTAATGGAAACGCCCAGTATTCCTGCAAGGATCAATAACAATAAATCATTTCTTGTAAATGTTGTTCGGTAGATTGCTTTCCAACTAATCCCTCCTAAAAAGAGAACAATGACGATCAATCTAAAAATGGCAACCGTTAAAGGATCCCAATGTTCAATTAAAATAGAGCCAATAATGAAGTTACTGGCCCAAAAAAATACACAGCTAAATAAAATCATATAGATTGTTAGTTGTTTCATATTTTATCGCACCCGCAAATAAAGAGATTTCTACATAAGTAATGGCAAATCTACTTCCCTTTCCTTTATTCATCTTTTCTATTAAAACATAAGTATAGCAAACTAGAAAATTTCTAGTTTGCTATGTTATCTAAATAAGGGGGATTTAGATTTATGCTTAATTGATAAACTTTCCTTTAGACATAACCACTCGGTTGGATGGTTTACGTGCAATAACTTCCGCGCTTGATACTGCGTCAAAGAATACAAAACTTGCTTCGTCCTTCACATTCGGCCAAACCTTCTGACCATTTGCATCTAATGGCGTGACACCACTTGTAATATATTTTAATGTTTGTCGAATAGAGCGTTCGTCAAGTTTACGAGAAATATCTGCAAAAGTAGTCGCTTTTTCTAAAATATCTCCTGAGCCATTAGGACTCCAAGAATCATAAAAGCCGTCACAACCAAAATGGACATCCACGCCGTGCTCTGTTAGCAATTCAATCGGTGGAATTAATCGTCGCAAATCAAATGGCACCGTTGACATTATTTTTACTTGTTGTTGTGCTAAACGATCTGCAATTTTATGTTGCTCCATGATTGATACATCACCAAGTGAAAAGGCATGACTTATTGCCGTTCTCCCCTGATATTTGGCATCCTCCACGATGTCTATCCATTTATCGATTGTATAATACCCAACATGTCCACCATCATGTAAATGAATATCGACATCAACATTAAATTCCTGTGCAATATCCATCACTTCATAAAGAGAAGGCTCGATCGAGTTATCGATGCCAGCTGGATCTAGGCCGCCAATCATCGTCGCTCCATTGCGTAAAGCTTCACGCAATAATTTAGGGACATCATCTCTTAGTAGACCATGCTGTGGAAAGGCAATGACTTCGGATGTCACGACATCTTTATAATCGTCCAATGCCGCTAGTACACCTTCTAAATTTTTTAATCCAATGTATGGATCGATATTGACATGTGTACGAATATGATTCGCACCATTCTTAAGGATTTTTTCAATCATTGCAGCTGCACGTTGTTTACCTGTTGTAGCAAGTACGGATAACTCTTGTGCTTCACGATCAAGTCGTTCCTTTAAATTCTTTACGGGCACACAAGCCTTCCACGGTAAAGATAAGTATGTTTTATCTAAATGATTATGCATTTCCTTAAAGGCAGGTAATAGCAGCTTCCCTTTCATATCTGTGACTTCGTTTTGAGAATCGATTGCGTCTGTTGCGGGTACAATTTGCGAAATGAAGCCATCTGTAATTTCAAGGTGAAAAAGCTCCACTTTCGTTCCAACTGTATCATTTTCCTTTAGATATTCTCCTGTTTCAAGTAGAACATTTGTAAGCCAGTGCTTCATCTGAATTCTCCTTTCAACTCTCCTACATCCTGTTGGTGAATCATTTTGCCTTGTGAAATGACCGTAGTAATTGGGCATCTTCTTGCTATCACATGTGCAGTGCTCACGCCATCCACTAACAGCATATTCGCTTTATCACCAACTTGTGGCCAAACACGTTCTCCTACATCATTCAATGGTGTGATACCGCCAGAGGCGTATTTCCAAGCTCGACTTAATGAATATTCATCAATAAAACGGAATCTCTCCGCCATGACATTTAATTTCATAATCGTATTACCAGTACCATATGGTGACCAATGATCTGTTAAGCTATCATGTCCCACAGATACCTTTACATCATTGTTATAAAGATAAGGAATTGGTATTGTCGAACGGTTCAAATCGATTGGTACAGTTGTTGTTACATCCATTTGTACCTCAGCCATGGCTTGAACTAAATTTTCTAAACGTGACTGTTCTAAATCAGCAAGTGCCATCGCATGGCTAATTGTGACTTGACCTTCTTTTTTCGCCTGTTTCGTTAACTCAATCAGTTTATAAAATTCAAATTCGCCTAGTGTGTTCGCTGTGTGAATATGAATATCGATCCCTGCATTATAGTCTTGTGCAATACCCATCGTTGTTTGCAATGACTTTTCGATATTGCGATCTACAATGGATGGGTCAACGCCTCCAACAAGCGTTGCTCCCATCGCCATTGCCTCACGGATTAGTCCCTCTACATTGGAGCGTAATAAGCCATGCTGTGGAAAGGCTACAATATCATAGGTGATTTGATCTTGATAGTTTGCTAAAACTTGTTTTGTAATTTCAATATGCTTTGTCCCAATTTGTGGGTCAACATTACAATGTGAACGAATATGTGTGTGTCCTTGGGAAATGAGCCACTTCACCATTTCCTCAGCTCGATAAGCAGCTGTCGGCAATTGTTTAGGTAGTAGTGTTCTTTCTTCTTCAATGCGTGTTAAAATCCCTTTAGTAATGGGTCTTGGTGCCTGCCATTCTCCGCCGAAATACGTTTTATCAATATGAATATGCATTTCACGGAATGAAGGGACTAATAGTTGCTGTTGTGCATCTATTACTTCTACATCTTCATCAGCCACTATATCCTTATCTACTTGTTGAACATGTCCATCTTCGATTAGAACATCATAAATACCTGTACGAGTAGCAACAATGTGTTCATTTTCGCGCTCATATGCTTCTTCTAATCTCACATTTTTCAGCAATAGTTTACTCATAGTTTCCTCCCAATTGGTATTTTTTCGTCTATCACCAAATTTGATTACTCTACAATTTCAACGCCACTGATCATCGTGTAGTTAGATGCATCTAACCAGAAACCTTTTACAGCATTGCTGTAAACTGCTAAATGCTCATAGTTACGCACTGGAATATACACAGCTTCGTCTAACTCGATTTGCATTGCTTTTTTGTAGATTTCATTACGTGCCTCTTGGTTTGCTTCAGAACGCCCTTGCTCAATTAGCTTGTCTACTTCTGGATTTGAATAGTAGAAATGGTTTCCTGGAGGCCCCATAGATGCAGTGTGGAATAGATTGTATTGGTTATAATCAGCATCACCCGTTGCATTACCCCAACCACTAATAAAGATTTGATGCTGTTCTTTCGTAATTTCAGAAATAAATGCACCATACTCCATTACTTGAATATCAACATCTAATCCGATCCCTTTTAATTGAGATTGAATAACCTCCGCCATGTTGATACGCTCTTTACGGTCACTTGTCAGTAATTTAACTTTTGTTCCCTCTTGAACGCCAGCTTCTTTTAACAATTCTTTAGCCTTCACTACATCATAGTCATACGGTTTCGTTTCACTAGAATATCCAATAATTTTTGGACTCATTGCAGAATTTGCAAGTGTTCCTACATTATCATAAATACCGCTAATAATTGCTTCACGGTCAACAGCATAGCTAATAGCTTGACGTACTTTTACATCAGATAATAACGTATCTTTCACGTTGAATCCGATAAATTCTACTGCTAGTCCTTCTGCACGGAATAAATTCATCGTTGAAGAATTTTCAATACGATCAATCTCAGTTACAGGTACTTGTTCAGCAATATGTGCTTCTCCACTTTCAATCATTGCTAGACGAGTAGAATCCTCTGGTACAACTTTAAATGTTACTTTATCTACTTTCGGTACAGTCCCCCAATAATCTTTATTCGAAATTAAAGTGATTTCTTGACCAGATTTCCAAGTTTCAAATACAAATGGGCCTGTCCCTACTGGATGAGTTGCTAATTCGTCCGCTGCTTCAGCAATCGCTTTCGGGCTCATCATGCTACCCTCTTGACTGGCTAAAATAGATAGAAGCGGAGCATATGGTTCTTTTAATTTCAACGTTACAACATATTCATCATCTACCACTACTTCACTAATCATAGATAATTTATCACGCTGTGGTGATCCAGTTGCAGGATCTAGAATTCTGTCAAATGTCGCTTTTACAGCCTCTGCATTAAAATCTGCTCCATCATGGAATTTAATACCTTCATTTAATGTAAATGTCCAAGTGACTTCATCTTTTTGCTCCCACTCTTTTGCAAGTAATGGAACAATTTTACGATCTCTATCAAAAGCGACAAGTGTTTCATATACCTTGCCATGAATAATATTTGCTGATGGAATATCTGTAATAAAGTGAGGATCAAGACTTGTTGCATCTGCTGCTCTTAGAACAACTAATTCTCCTCCTACGCTTTTTGATCCCTCTTTGGAACCTTCTGTACTATTATTGCTAGCAGTAGAGCAGGCTTGCAGAATAAGTACAGTTATTAGTGCCATGAATAAAAACAACTTCATTTTCTTCATCAACATTTCCTCCTTGTGTGATTTGTTCCTTACATTTCGAATTATAAAGAAATAAAATTCACTTGTTTTTTAAAATTTTTACGTGTTTTTTAAATTTTCTGACTAATAAGCCATAAAATATTTACATTCTTTACGCTTTTCACTAAATTGAAATCAAATCAAATAGAAAAGGAGTATTCGATATGAATAAAGTAACAACTACAATTGATCATTCTGTTTTAGTGAATGCACGCAAGGCATCTAGAAAAAAGAATCTTGTTTCTTTCCTCAACAAAATCAAAAAGAATAAAGCAGCAGTCGTAGGAGGCATCATCATTCTTCTATATATATTGATGTTTCTTATCGGGCCCATTTTAGCCCCTTACGATCCCTACGACGTACAATTAGATCAAAAATTACAAGGGCCAAGCGTTGAACATCTAATGGGAACGGATGACAAAGGGCGAGATATTTTAAGTCGAATTTTATATGGATCACGTTTATCAATTGGTGTTGGTATTTCAGCTGTTTTATTCGGTGGTACAATCGGCACTTTCTTAGGTCTTATTGCAGGCTATTATGGCAGATGGGTTGATTCTATTATTAGTCGAATTTTAGATATCATGCTTGCCTTCCCAGGTATTTTGCTAGCTTTAGCGATTGTCAGTGCACTGGGGCCAAGCCTTATCAATGTCACAATTGCTGTTGGGTTTTTCTCTATTCCTATGTTTGCTCGTATTGTACGTGGCTCAACAATGGAGGTTAAAAAATTAGAATATATCGATGCTGTCAAAACACTTGGAGCAAATGATATGACGATTTTAATTAAGCATATTTTTCCAAATATTTTATCACCCATTATTGTACAAGCATCTATGCGCTTAGCAACCGCTATTCTATCTGCAGCAGGACTATCATTCTTAGGTTTA
This sequence comes from Lysinibacillus sp. LK3, assembly GCF_001043675.1. Lineage (NCBI taxonomy): Bacteria > Bacillati > Bacillota > Bacilli > Caryophanales > Bacillaceae > Lysinibacillus > Lysinibacillus sp. LK3. Next base: position 57,235 of record NZ_LDUJ01000006.1, on the reverse strand, counting down.
GGTGCTCAGCCACCATCTCCTGAATGGGGTGCCATGCTTTCTAACGGACGAGATTTCCTATTTACCGCTCCTTATATGGCGCTATTCCCAGGTATTATGATTTCTATACTTGTATTAGGCTTTAACTTATTTGGTGACGGTTTACGCGATGCGCTAGACCCAAGAATGAAAAATTAAAGGAGAGAAGACACATGACATTATTTATCTTAAAACGACTAGCTCAAATTATTCCTGTAACACTTGGTGTAACGCTTGTTGTTTTTCTAATTATGCAGATGATTCCCGGAGACCCAGCGATTATTTTAGCAGGAGAAGGAGCTTCTCAAGAAACGGTTGCAGAATTACGTGAAAATTTAGGGCTCAATAAACCATTAGCAGTTCAATATACAGACTATATTAAAAATCTTCTACAAGGAGATATGGGTAACTCTTTAAAAAATAATCAACCAGTATTCGAGGAAATTACCTCCCGATTACCGATTACCATAGAGCTAGCCTTTTATAGTATTTTAATCACCATTGTTCTGGGGCTTATTGCGGGTATTATCTCCGCTATCCGTCCTTATTCTTTGATGGATGTAGGATTAATGGTTGTCGCTTTATTAGGGATTTCCCTTCCAAGCTTTTGGTTAGGAATTTTATTAATGTATGTATTCTCTGTACAGTTACACTGGCTTCCTGTAGCAGGCTGGGATAGTGCCAAACATATTATTCTACCAGCTGTCACACTTGGTGCTGGTGGAGCTGCCATCGTCGCTCGTATGACTCGCTCTAGTATGTTAGAGGTTGTAAACCAAGACTATATACGAACAGCGAAAGCAAAAGGCTTAAAAGGATACATCATCATTTTAAAGCACGCATTACGCAATGCCTTGATTCCAGTTATTACAGTAGTAGGCTTACAGTTTGGTAGTTTACTTGGCGGAACAGTTTTAGTTGAATCGGTTTTCGCTGTAAACGGATTAGGACGAATGATTGTAGATGCCATTCGAACACGTGATATACCAGTCGTACAAGGTGGCGTTCTTGTTGCCTCATTAATATTTGTTTTCATTAATCTTTTTGTAGACATATTGTACCGATTCTTTAATAAACGAATGGATTTAAACTAAGGAGGGGAAAAACGGATGAAACAAGAAACCGTGTTGGAAGTAAAAAATTTACAAACCTATTTTTATTCGAGTGAAGGGGTTGCCAAAGCTGTCGATGGGGTATCCTTTACTCTTCAAAAAGGAGAAACACTGGGCATTGTTGGTGAATCTGGTTGTGGAAAATCCATGACTTCCCTGTCATTACTTTGTTTAGTACCATCGCCTCCTGGTAAAATCATCAATGGCGAAATTTTATTAAATAATACAGACATTTTGAAGCTCTCAGATGAAGAGCTACGCAAAATTCGGGGCAATAAAATCTCGATGATTTTCCAAGAGCCTATGACAAGCTTAAACCCTGTATTATCCGTTGGAGAGCAAATTGCTGAATCCATTCGATTGCACCAAGGCTTATCACGTAAAGAAGCATGGCAAAAGGCTGTCGATATGATTCGCCTAGTTGGGATTCCTGCACCCGAAAAAAGAGCGAAGCAGGAGCCTTATCAGTTAAGTGGTGGGATGCGACAGCGCATTATGATTGCCATGGCACTAGCGTGTACACCAGATGTGTTAATTGCTGACGAACCGACAACTGCCCTTGATGTAACTATTCAAGCTCAAATTATTGATATTATTCAAAACCTGCAAAAACAACTAGGCATGAGCATTATCTTCATTACCCATGACCTTGGTGTTGTAGCAGAAATCTGCGATAAGATTGCTGTTATGTATGCGGGACAGGTTGTAGAAGAAGGCACAACAGAAAGTCTTTTTGAAAAACCGCTACACCCTTATACAAATGGATTAATTCAATCATTACCAAAGCTATATGAAGACCAAGAAGAATTATCTACTATTCACGGAACTGTCCCAAGTCCCTATAATTATCCAATTGGCTGCCGTTATGCAGAACGTTGCCCATTTGCTACAGATTTATGTCGTGAACAACAGCCTGAGCTTTTGACTGTTGAGCAAGGAAAAAAGGTAAGATGCTGGATGTACAGTAATGAATGGCAAGGAGAAACACTTATGAAGGAGCTGACAGTATGACAACAGCGCAACATACACAACCACTATTACAAGTAAATGATTTAAAGCAGCATTTTTTCTTAAAAAAAGAAAAGCTCTTCGGTCCACAGCAGGTTGTAAAAGCTGTGGATGGGGTGTCTTTCGACATCATGCCTGGTGAGACGCTCAGTATTGTTGGAGAATCTGGCTGCGGAAAATCAACTACTGGTCGTTCTATTTTAAGATTAGATGAGCCTACTGCTGGAGAGGTATTATTATTCGGTAAAAATTTAGTGAATATGAACAAAAAAGAGCTTCGTGCTGCACGCAAGGACATTCAAATTATTTTCCAAGATCCCTATGCGTCCCTTAACCCACGAAGAACCATTCGTAAAATGTTAACAGAGGCCATGTCTATTCAAAAAATTGTACCACCTGAGCATCAAGAAGCACGCATGATTGAATTAATGTCTCTTGTTGGGTTACGTCCTGAATACTTAGAGCGTTATCCACATGAATTTTCGGGTGGTCAGCGTCAGCGGATTGGTATTGCCAGAGCCCTTGCTGTTAATCCTAAAATTATTATTTGTGATGAGTCTGTTTCTGCCCTAGATGTTTCCATTCAAGCTCAAATACTAAATTTACTAAAACAACTACAAAGAGATTTAGATTTAACCTTTTTATTTATCTCACACGATTTAAGTGTTGTTCGACATATTTCAGACCGAATTATGGTGATGTATCTTGGAAAGGTCGTAGAAATTGCTGATAAGCATTCCCTTTTTACTCAGCCACATCATCCTTATACAAAAGCACTGTTTTCTTCTATACCTGTTATTGATAAGCAGTATCGTAAGGAGCGTATTATTTTAAAAGGTGACCTACCATCACCTCTTAGTCCCCCTACTGGCTGTAGCTTTCACACACGTTGCCCATTCGCAACGGATAAATGTAAAGCAGAAGTGCCAGCACTACGAGCGATCACTGCAACACATAAGGTAGCTTGCCATTTCGCAGAAAATTTAGTTTAATGTATCTTACACTTACAAAATAAACGGAGAGGTCATTATGTTACAACCAGAAACCTTCAACATATATATTCTCCTATGTGTAATTGCTCCAATTATTGGAGCTTTTCTGCTTACTTTTATATTTATTTTCGAAAAGCAAATCGATAGCCTTGAGGAGGAAAAAAGAAATTTAGAGCTTGAGCAGGATTTACAAAGAGCAAATATTCTCCAGTTGAATCAGCAAATACAGCCACATTTCTTTTTTAATGCATTAAATTCATTATTAAGCCTAGCTCGCATCAATCGTAAGGAAGATTTGGTTGCGGGCATTGAGGCTTTGGCAACATTTTTTAAATTTAAATACAATAATCATGAGGTGTTAATTGCGTTAAAGAACGAGATACAATTTGTCGATAGTTATTTAAATATTCAACAATTGCGATTTGGCCATCGTTTGACTGTAAATAAATATGTTGATGATGAAGCACTATCCGTCCAAATACCACCTTTTATTCTGCAGACTATTATTGAAAATGCCTATAAACATAGCTTTGAAAAACATATAGGACCTGCAGAGCTATCCATTACAATCAAAAAAATGGATAATAGCTTATTAATTGAAATTAAAAATACACAGCCTTTAGAAAAAATAGAAATGACTACTGAACAGGTAGTAGACGAACTACAGCAAGGTTATGGGCTCGAAAATATTAGAAAACGGCTTGAGCTCATTTATGGGCTCGAAAATATTTTATTCTCGATTCAAAACAATGAACAGCATTACACTGTTACCATCCATGTTCCCGCTTAGGCATTCTATCAACTGGAAGGAGAAAGGAGTATCTCGCCATGAATATTTTAATCGCAGATGATGAGCCATTAGAGCTTGAGCAAATGATTTATTTATTAAAGCCACATTTTCCGAATTGGACCTTCCATACTGCCCAAGATGCCTCACAAGCTCTGCAATTAGCTAAGAAGCACCGTATGACTATCGCCTTTTTGGATATTCAAATGCCTGGGAAAGATGGAATCACGTTGAGCAAGGAATTAAAAGCGCTTTATGAGGTAGACATCATCATGGTAACAGCTTATCAAACCTTTGAATATGCCCAACAAGCATTGCGTATCGGGGTAAAGGATTATCTTACAAAACCAGTCATTGCAAGTGAATTAGATGCTATTGTGGAGAAATATAAGGTGTGGAGTTCTAACCATGATGCGATTCAAAGCGCACTTTCCTATATTCATGAAAACTATTATGAAAAACTGAGTCTCAATATTATTGCTGAAAAAATTCATTTGAATCCGAGCTATTTAAGTCGTAAATTTTTGGAGGAGCAGTCTATTGGCATTAATGAATATATTAATAATTATCGCCTAGAAATGGCTGTAAAGAAAATCAATGAAAATCTAGACACAAGTATGTCTGCAATTGCTGAGAGCTGTGGTTTTAATAGTCAGCACTATTTTAGTGTTGCGTTTAAGAAAAAATATAATCAATCACCACGTCAATATAAATCCTCTAAAATGAGTAAAGGTCTTTAATAGTATGCTAAGGAAGTTTTCATTGCTTGTTCCATTTGCAAGTTTAAGCACAGCAGCAGGAGTCATTATTCTTTTAGCGAGATGGATTAATGGTAATTTATTATTGTCCTCTCCTTCAGCCCTTATTTCTTTTGGTTTTATGGCGGGCATTTGTTATACATTAGCAACAGCTATTTCGTTTATCATACTTGGCTCATTGCTGAATAAGAGCGATTACACACAAAATCAGCATACACAAAGCTTTTTGCTCTTTACCATACAGCGTAAATTGTCTGGAATGAATTTAAAGGTTATACGTCTATTTTACTTGTTAACAGGTATTGAACTTTGGCTTATTCAATTAATAAGCATTAGTGTATTGTCTGAAATTATGTTAAATATTCCAGTCCCTATTACACTTTTTTTCTTTTTAATCGGCATCTTACTTCTTGACCGCATCATGTCAGTGAAAAGTATACTATGGTTGGAAATTTTATTTATTATTGCTCTTTTTTCATTACTTATTTTTATCCCTATTTATTACTTTGTACTAAATGGGGCAAGCACAGTATATGAGGGTATTCGCTTATATCACCCTTATTTATTTTATTTTAAAAATAGCGAAATTTTGCTGTTCTATGTCATTATTCAACTAGCCGTTTTAGGACAAGTATTTTTTGATAAATCAACATGGTATTTAATTGCCTTTATAAAACCTAAAAAAGTACGTAGCAGTCTGTTTTCCTCAGGTGTAATTTTAGCGTTATTAACGCTATCATTTACGGCAATTTTAATGATTGCCCTATATAGCGGATCATTTGGCCAATTCCAAATACTGATTTTTACGTTTTTATATGAAGTACAACCAGGCTTTCTGACATTTGCTTTTCTCGTCATTGTCCTATTAGCCATTGTCACAACCTTGCTTGTAGACATGCGGGCAACGAAACGTTTTTTTGTGACGAAAAGACCCTATTATTTCTATTTGATTGGCCTGATGATTATTTTATTCACCTGTTTCTTATCTATCGATTTAACGATTTTAGGTGTTATTTATTCTTTTGCCTTTCTGCACATTACAATGCTACCGTTTGTGTTAATCCTTTTATTTACGAATCGACATATTCATAAGCATAGCTGGCTTGTCATCCTGCTATCCATCATCATTGGCATTGGTGTTGGTTTAAGCTTTAATACGCTTTACGGATTAGCTACCAGCTTTATGATCTCAAGTATTTATCAATTAATGCTTCAGACTGAAACGATAGAAAAAAATACCTGAACTCGAGATTATTCGGGTTCAGGTTTATAAGTTATTTAACTGATATAAAATAAAAATAGGATTAGTGATAGCAAGCCAACAATGGCCGAACTAATGGAAAGATAATGTCTTTTTTCCTCTCGACCATAGTAATAGTCAATGAAAATAGAGCTGAAAAGGCTGACAACTAAATATCCTCCAATGATAACAGTAAATAAAATCCACCCTTTAATTATGATCACCATGAGCATCATGGTATTCAAAATTTTAATAGCCCAAACAGCACGTCTATGATGACTATTGACATACTCCTTTGGTATATTAAACATTTTCCTCATTAGTTTATCGCCAAGCATTTGGATAGCTAGAAAAATAACTAGCATAACGATTAAACCTGACATTCCAAATTTAGCATCATCATTGAGAATAAGCTCTAAATAAGCCTTGGCCAAATCTTTATTTTCTACTTTATAAAATGAATTGTTATCATAATCAACAATTCCGATATCCTCCTCGTTTATGAACATTTTCAGCTTCATAACCTGACCTTTTTTAAATTCTACCCAGACATCACGTTGTAATCTAAAAAAAGTTTGCTCATTCATTTGAGTCACTGTAGCTTGCTGTAATAGTTGTTGTAATAACACTTTTTCTGAACTTTGCTCCATTACTCGTTGTCCAATGACCCACCCAGGTCTTCCAGCCTTAAAGATCTCCTCATCCGAATTGTAAATCATTGTATATTTTTTTATTGATTGCTGCTGTGCTAATTGAACAATTGAAGCATGTTGCGTTTGCTCTATCTGCCCTAATGGACCGATTTCTATTATCAATAGAAACATAACTATCGCGCCTATGATAATCAAAGGATATGACCAGCGTCTTGTCTTTTTTGTTTGCCGCACTTGCCGTAAAATATCCTCCTGTAAGGATTTCGTAAATCGTGGTGCTTCGCCAAGTTCTTGATCCAATTTCTCTTTAAAAGTTGTCATTCATTAACACCTCCCACTTATTATTCGCTAATTTTTCCTGTAACATTTTTCTTGCTCGATGCAATCTGGTTTTAACTGTATTTTCTGCACATGTAAGAATATCTGCAATTTCTCTAACCTTTAATTCCTGATAATAATAAAGGATGACGACTTCTCTATAAGTAATAGGTAACTCAAATAAAGCATTTGTTAATGTTGTCCGTTCATCCTGTGCTAATAGCATCGTTTCTGGTGTTCGTTTACTTGTACCAATATGCAATTTTTCCAACAGTTGATGGCGTTTATTTTTCCAGCTTCGCAAATAATCATGACTTTTATGTACAGTTATTTTAACTAAATAGGTCTTTAGAGATGCTCTTTGTTCAAAGCGATCCTGCTGCAGATAATAAGAAAAAAAGACATCCTGGACTATTTCTTCTGCCATCGCCCAATCCTTTACATAAAGATAAGCCACTCGTAAGCAATATTCTCCGTGTTCTTCCATAATGGCCACTAAATGCTCACTCATCCAAACACCTCCTATAAATATTCACCCTATAGTCGTAATCCGAACTTAGTTGGTTTCAAAAAAAATCGAAAAGTTTCGTTAACATGAAGGTCATAAAAAGAAAAAATCCTCACACAATAAGAGGGTATTTTTTATGAATAGTAACTCCTAAAGAAATAACCTACATTTTTAAGAGTGAATTTATTTGTATGCCATGTTGCATACTTTTTTTCTTTTATCTATTGAATAACTAGCAAAAAAACTGTTATAGTGAGATTGTTTGTCTGACGTCTGACTAATTAAGATCTTTAGCTGTTCTTCTGAAATTGGAACATCAGGACAAAATATCACAGATACTTATGGAGGAACTTATGAGATACTTAATATCCTTTTGTGGATTGTTACTAGTTTTTGCCTTAGCATTATTAATGAGTAAAAACAAAAAAGAAATAAAATATAAATATATAGTGATTATGTTGATCATCCAATTTTTATTGGCAGCTTTACTACTTAATACAACGGTCGGCTATGTGCTAATCAAAGGAATCACCAAAGTGTTTGATCACTTATTGTCCTATGCAAATGCAGGTATATCCTTTGTTTTTGGTGGCTTAGCAAATGAAGGCGAATCACCCTTCTTTTTAACAGTTTTATTACCGATCGTCTTTATATCTGTTCTGATTGGGATCTTGCAGCATTTTAAAATTCTTCCTTTTCTGATGAAATGGGTAGGTTTATTTTTAAGTAAAGTAAGTGGCATGGGGAAATTGGAATCCTATAATGCTGTTGCTTCCGCTATGGTAGGTCAATCCGAAGTGTTCATAACTGTTAAAAAGCAATTAGATAAGATTGCACCACAACGTATGTATACATTATGCGCTTCTGCTATGTCGACTGTTTCGATGTCAGTAGTTGGAGCTTATATGACGATGATTGAGCCAAAGTATGTTGTTACGGCCATTGTATTAAACCTGTTTGGTGGATTTATTATTGTTTCCATCATTAATCCATATACTGTGGATGAAAAAGAAGATATCTTAACAATTGAAGATGAACAGAAGCAAGCGTTCTTTCAAATGATTGGCGAATATATTATGGATGGCTTTAAAGTAGCCATCATTGTTGGGGCAATGCTTATTGGTTTCGTAGCATTAATGGATTTAATCAATTCATTATTCGATATGATTATCGGTATATCTTTCCAAGAAATATTAGGCTATATCTTTGCGCCAATCGCTTTCCTAATGGGTATCCCATGGGCAGATGCTGTGGCTGCTGGCGGTATTATGGCAACCAAATTAGTAACAAACGAATTTGTTGCTATGATTAACCTTGGCGATGTTGCCGAGTCCATGAGCGAACGTACATTAGGTATTATTTCTGTATTCCTCGTATCTTTTGCCAACTTTTCATCAATCGGGATCATTTCGGGAGCTGTAAAAGGTTTGAATGAAAGGCAAGGGAATGTCGTTGCTCGATTTGGACTAAAGTTGTTGTACGGTGCTACACTCGTAAGTATCCTAACAGCTATTATTGTGGGATTGATTATTTAATTGTATCAGGAGCTATTTATTGAACTGCACTCAGTTAGATGGGTGCAGTCCTTATTTTATTGCTTAAGCTCTAAATTAAAAAATGTACATTACTAAAATTGAATTTAGTAATGTACATTTTTACTTTATATCTCTTTATTTTACGACAATATTGACAAGTTTGCCTGGAATAACGATGATTTTCACTAAGCTCTTTCCTGCCATGTATTCTTGAACCTTTTCATCAGCAAGTGCTACTTTTTCAATATCCTCTTTTGAAGCATCTTTTGCTACGACGATCTTAGCACGAACTTTACCAGCAACTTGTACAGCAATTTCTACTTCATCATCCACAAGCTTTGCTTCATCATATGTTGGCCATTGCTCATATGAAAGAGTTGAATCGTGTCCTAATAGTTGCCATAGTTCTTCTGCAATATGCGGAGCGATTGGAGCTAGCATTTTCACAAAGCCTTCAGCATAAGTCGTTGGAATCACATCAGCTTTATAGCAATCATTAATAAAGACCATCATTTGTGAAATAGCTGTGTTAAAGCGGATGCCTTCATAATCCTCTGTCACTTTTTTCACTGTTTGGTGGTATGATTTTTCAAGTGATTGATCGTTAGACACTTGAATTTTTGCTGAAATTGCGCCATCTTCTTCACTGACAAATAGACGCCAGATACGGTCTAAGAAGCGACGTGCTCCATCTAAACCATTTGTAGACCATGCAACAGAAGCCTCTAGTGGGCCCATGAACATTTCATATAAACGTAATGTATCGGCACCATGTGACGTAATGATTTCATCTGGGTTGACAACATTGCCCTTAGATTTAGACATTTTCTCGTTACCTTCACCTAGAATCATTCCCTGGTTAAATAATTTTTGGAATGGCTCTTTTGTATGGACAACGCCTAAGTCATAGAGAACTTTATGCCAGAAGCGAGCGTATAGTAAATGTAATACAGCATGCTCCGCACCACCAATATAAATATCAACAGGTAACCAACGTTTTAGTAACTCTGGGTCTGCAATCGCCTCTGTATTTGTAGGGTCGATATAGCGTAGGAAGTACCAGCTCGAACCTGCCCACTGTGGCATTGTATTTGTTTCACGACGTCCTTTTTTACCTGTCTCTGGATCGACAACATTTACCCATTCTTCAATATTTGCTAATGGTGATTCACCAGTACCTGATGGACGGATATTATCTGTTTTTGGTAGCATTAAAGGTAATTCTGATTCTGGAACTGGCGTAATCGTGCCATCTTCCCAATGAATCATTGGAATTGGTTCACCCCAATAACGCTGACGGGAGAATAACCAGTCACGTAGACGATAAGAAATTTTCTTCTCCCCTACACCTTTTTCCGCTAACCATTCAATGGCTTTCGCAATGCCATCTGCTTTATTTAAGCCATTCAGGAATTCAGAGTTAATATGTTGACCATCACCTGTAAATGCTTCTTTGCTAATGTCTCCACCTTCAAGTACAGGAACAATGTCTAAGCCAAATTCAGTTGCGAATTCATAGTCACGTTCATCATGTGCTGGCACCGCCATAATAGCACCTGTACCATAAGACACTAACACATAGTCAGCAATCCAAATCGGCACTTTTTTACCGTTTATCGGATTCACTGCATAAGTACCTGTAAATACACCTGTTTTTTCTTTCGCTAAATCTGTACGCTCTAGGTCAGATTTCATTTTAACTTTCTCTAAATAAGCCTCAACAGCTTGGCGTTGGTCAGCTGTTGTAATTTGTTCCACTAATTTATGCTCTGGTGCAAGCACACAGTATGTAGCACCAAACAATGTATCAGGACGTGTTGTGAAAACTGTGAAGTTTTGATCAGAACCGTCAATGGCAAATGTCACTTCTGCCCCTTCTGAACGGCCAATCCAATTGCGTTGCATATCTTTAATAGATTCAGGCCAATCAACTTCTTCTAAGTCATCGATTAAACGATCAGCATAGGCTGTAATTTTAAGCATCCACTGCTTCATTGGTCTGCGTTCTACTGGATGACCACCACGCTCTGATTTCCCATCAATTACTTCTTCGTTAGCTAATACCGTGCCAAGTGCTGGACACCAGTTAACAGCTACTTCATCTACATAAGCTAAACCTTTCTTATAAAGCTGGATAAAAATCCATTGTGTCCATTTATAATACTCTGGATCAGTTGTGTTAATTTCGCGATCCCAATCATAGCTGAAGCCTAGCTCTTGAATTTGACGTTTAAATGTCGCAATATTTTTAGCTGTAAATTCAGCTGGATCATTCCCTGTATCAAGTGCATATTGCTCAGCTGGTAAACCAAAAGCATCCCAGCCCATTGGATGAAGTACATTATAGCCTTGCATACGTTTAAAGCGTGATAGAATATCAGTTGCCGTATACCCCTCTGGATGGCCTACATGTAGTCCTGCGCCAGATGGATAAGGGAACATATCTAAAGCAAAGAATTTAGGCTTCGCTGTTTCATTTTCAGTTTTAAATGTTTTGTTATCAGCCCAATATTGCTGCCACTTTTTTTCAATTTGTTCATGATTAAAACTCATTTTTTTTCCTCCTTCGATTGATCGTGCTGCTCTCCATCATAATTGACAAAATATTTAAAAAATAAAAAAACTCGCCCCTTTCTTTATAGAAGGGACGAGAGAATTTGTACTCCCGCGGTACCACCCAAATTAGTGATTACACTCGGCTCAAGCTTCCTTAACGCGGAAGAAACGACACACGCTGTTTCACGCGGGTAGACTCAGAAGGCGAGTTCAACTTGCATTCTTACTAGCTCCCACCAACCGCTAGCTCTCTAAAAAGAACCACAAATCTACTATTCCTCATCACAGTCTTTACATGATATTGCATTTATTCTAATGGAAAGTATTGAAAAGCACAAGCCTTTGTTTACAGCTTACCCATTACTGAACAATTAAATCCTTTTCTTCCTTAGACTTTGATAAATCCTGACATTCATGAAAAGCAAAGTGCTGACAACCAATACATTGATTGACGTTTAAATAATGGAAAGCTTTTGTAATCGCTTCTCCAGTATGCTGAAAAAAATGCTGCGCGCCTATTTTATCGTAAAGTCCATTGTGCTGAAGAGCATCCTTTAAATCTCCTTGCACACCCGTTACCAAAATAGTACCGCCCTGTGCTGTATAATTTTCAATGATATTGCTAAAATATGCTTCTCCAGTAGAATCCATAAAGGGCACTTTCCCCATCCGTAATATCAAAACTCTTGGTTGCTGATGCAAAGTACTTTCAATTGTTTGTTCAAACATTTGTGCAGCACCAAAAAACAACGGCCCTTCAATTGTGTACATACTAATTTGCGGGCAATCATGCTGCTGATGCACTACATGTGGCTGTACCTTTTCACTTTTATTTGAATGATCTGGAAGTACTTTTGTAACAACAAGCTTTTCACTCATGCGTTTCGCAAATAATAGCACAGCCAGCACAAGCCCTACCTCAACTGCTAATGTAAGACTAGTGAATACCGTTAATAAAAAGGTAATCAATAATACCAGTGAGTCGCCTGATTTTAGTTTTGCGATATGTGAAAAATGATGTCGTTCACTCATATTCCAAGCTACGACCATCAATACCGGAGCCATGCTTGCTAACGGAATATGAGATGCATATGGAGCTAATAACAATAATGTGATTAAAACAAACACACCATGAATGATACCCGACATAGGAGATACTGCGCCTGTTTTGATATTGGTCGCTGTGCGTGCAATGGCGCCTGTTGCTGGAATACCACCGAATAAAGGCGTCACAATATTAGCAATCCCCTGACCAATTAACTCACGATTACTGTTATGCTTACTATTTGTCATCCCATCCGCCACAACTGCCGATAATAGAGACTCAATACCACCTAGCATTGCAATGACAAACGCTGGGCCAATAAGTTGTTGTAATCGTTCGAGCGTGATGTTTGGTAAGGCGAAATGAGGTAATGTATTAGGAATTTGCCCATAAGCCGTTGCAATGGTAGCAACTTGTCCTGAAAAGAAGAAAGTTGCCATAAGTGTAGAGACAACGATACCCGCTAATGCTCCTGGAACCTTTGGAAAAAACTTTGGAGTTATCATTATTGTCGCCAAGCATACGACAGCAGTAAGAATACTATACATATTTGTCGTACCAAGCTGCTTAATGATTTCCTGTATGTTGGCGATAAAATATTCATGCCTTTTAACATTTGTGAGCCCTAGAAAGTTAGCGATTTGACCTGTAAAAATAATCACTGCTATCCCTGCTGTAAAACCAACTGTTACAGGACGTGGAATAAACTTAATTAAAGTCCCTAACTTAAAAAAGCCCATGACACAAAGCAATACCCCTGCCATTAAACCCGCAAGTAATAAATCTTCATAGCCATAGGTAAGAACAATTCCCAATAGAATTGGCACAAACGCCCCCGTAGGCCCACCTATTTGATATTTAGAACCTCCAAAGAGAGAAATAAGAATACCTGCAATGCAAGCCGTATAAATCCCATATTCAGGTTTCACACCCGATGCTATGGCAAAGGACATGGCAAGTGGAATAGCAACGATTCCCACAATAATCCCTGACAATAAATCCTTCTTTACATGTTGAACTGAATATCCTTCAAAGCGTCCTGTAAACAGTGACTTCATAGATAAATCTTCCCTTCGAAATAATAAGCAAAGCCCAATTTTTCATCATCATTGATTTACTTATTCTCTTCGTCACCTTCGTTACTTGTCATTTCCTCTAATCTCGAAATGGTATTAACCAAATGGTTATTAAAAATATCCTTTGCCACCCCAAGTAATGCACCAATCATTGGGTCACTTAAAGAATAATAAACTTTTTTTCCTTCCTTCACGCCATAAACAATATTTTTAGCACGCAATACACTTAATTGCTGAGAAACAGCAGAACCCTCTTTCTCTAAGCAATCTTGAATCTCATTGACACTTTTCTGTCCATCTACAAGGAGTTCAAGTATTCTGATGCGTAACGGATGTGCTAATGCTTTGAAAAAATCCGCTTTAAACTGTTGTAAGCCCTCGTCCATAAAAAACCCCTCCATATAACTACATATTCAAATATTTGAATATGTATGATTGTAATCCTGTCACAACATTTTTTCAATATCTACTATTAAAAAAAGAACAAAAACAAGTGCTTAACACTCGTTTTTGCTCTTTTCAGTGCGACATTATTAATCTGCTACTATTTTGTTCTTCTTTAAAGGATAATCGTATGTTAAACATGGAATAATCGCCAATAGTACGATGACCACCAATGTTAAAACGAGAGGAATCATGCCAAATTGATCTACCATAATACCACCAAATAGTGGACCAATCATCCGTCCTCCAGTAGCAGCACTATTGATAATCCCTTGATAGAATCCTTGACGACCTTTTGGTGCCAGTTGATTAGCAATCGTTGGTAATGCAGGCGTATAAAACATTTCACCAAATGTTAAGACAAGCATCGCTGCTCCAAACATTTTAAAATCGTTTGCAAAGGCAATAATACCAAAGGAAAGTGCAATCAGCGTTACACCAAATACTAACTGACGCTTTAAATTGTGTTCCCACCGCTTTACGAGCGGTGCAATGAGTGGTTGCCCAATGACAATTAGAAGACCGTTGATTGTCCAAAGTAAGCTATATTGCTTTAATCCCAATCCTAAATCTTGTGTATAAGATGAAATGGTTGCACTCCATTGAGAATATGCTAGCCAGCATAAAACGGAGGATGCACTAATTATTAACAAAGCATAGAAAGGTGCCTTGTTTACGATTCGCTTACTTTCGCTCAAGACATTTTTAGGTGCAATACTGCCCGCCTCCAAACGCTTAAATGTAAATAAGGCAATGAAAAAGAATAAAATATACATACCTAAATTCACTTTAAACACATAGTCAAATTGATAATCTGCCACTATACCGGCAAGAGCGGGACCTACGGCAACACCGACATTTTGTGCTAAATAGATAGTATTAAAAGCCTTACGTCCACCTTCTGGCCAGGCAGCCCCAGCTAAGGCAAACATACCTGGGAAAACAATGCCCCCACTAAAGCCTAGTATCGTTAAAAACCACACATAATGTGGCCAACCGTGCCAAATTGTTAAGCCAATTAATGAAGCAATCGTTAACAGGATACCAAGCATAATAGCTTTATAGCCACCAATTCTATCAAATAAGTAACCACCTAATAGATTACCTAATACTCCAGCAGCAGAATTCAGCATTAAGACAAAACCAGCCATAGCTAAAGATTTGCCTAAATAATCATGCATATAAATGGCATTCAAAGGCCATAAAAAAGAGTTGCCTGTTGTGTTCACAAGCATTCCGATAATTAAAAACCAAACACGTTTTGGCATAGGATGACCTCCATTATTTCGCTTCTCTAAATAGTTAGTGTATGCTGAAATACTTAAAAGTACAAGGAAAATAATTTTACCTTTTTTACAAGACTTCTATCCTATTTTCAATCGTATTTAGTTTTGTCCCTTTCCATTTTTCTTTATCCAAATCATGATATTACCCTTACCCCATGACGGAACGAAATGCACATGATAGAATAGAGCGTTAGAGGAGTGAAATAAATGACAGAGACGAATTTTCCTTTTCCTTCAGAGGGGAAAAGATACTATACATGGAATCGCTATTTACGTGACCAATTTGGTCATAAAGTATTTAAAGTGGCATTAGATGCAGGATTTGATTGCCCTAACCGCGACGGCACAGTTGCTTTCGGTGGCTGTACATTTTGCAGTGCTGCAGGTTCTGGTGATTTTGCTGGTAATAAGGTAGATCCAATTGATGTTCAATTTGCTGAAATCCGAGACAAAATGCACCAGAAATGGAAGGATGGCAAATACATGGCCTATTTCCAAGCCTACACAAATACACATGCCCCTTTGCCAGTTTTAAAAGAAAAATTTGAAGCAGCTTTAGCGCAAGAAGGTGTAGTAGGTCTTTCTATTGCTACTCGTCCTGACTGTTTACCCGATGATGTTGTCGAATATTTAGCAGAGCTAAATGAGCGGACGTATTTATGGATTGAGCTCGGTCTACAAACGGTGCATGAGAAAACGGCTAATCTTATTAATCGTGCCCATGATTATGCAACGTATGTGGAAGGCGTTGAAAAATTGCGTAAGCATGGCATTCGTGTTTGCTCACATATCATTAACGGATTGCCTCTCGAAGACTATGACATGATGATGGAAACGGCACGAGCAGTTGCACAATTAGATGTCCAAGGCATTAAAATCCACTTACTTCATCTATTAAAAGGAACGCCTATGGTGAAGCAATATGAAAAAGGTATGCTAGAATTTTTAGATCAAGATGTATATACAAAACTAGTAGCAGACCAATTAGAAATTTTACCACCAGAGATGGTCATTCATCGTATTACAGGTGATGGACCGATTGATTTAATGATTGGACCCATGTGGAGTGTAAATAAATGGGAAGTACTGAATGGCATTGATGCTGAGCTTGAACGTCGTGGTAGTTGGCAAGGGAAGTTGTATAAGGCAGAGGTTATGAAATGATACTACAACGCGTTTTACAATATGCCCAGCAGTTATTAAAAGATAATATAAAAGAGGGAGATACAGTTGTTGATGCAACTGCTGGAAACGGCCATGACACATTGTTTCTGGCACAGCTTGTTGGGGATGAAGGGCAAGTTTATGCCTTTGATGTCCAAAAAGAGGCGGTTGACGCGACACTCCTCCGACTTTTAGATCATGGTTTAGAACATCGAGCACTCGTTTTAAATAAAGGGCATGAAGAAGTTACACAGTTTGTACACAAGCCAGTAACTGCGGCAATCTTCAATCTCGGCTATTTACCTGGTAGCAACCATGATATTATTACAAGACCTAATACAACAATCCAAGCCATTGAGAATATATTAAAGCTCTTAAAAGTGGGCGGTTTGATTGTTCTTGTTATTTATCATGGTCATCCAGGTGGAAAAGAAGAGCGTGATAAGGTCATTGATTATGTAAGCCAACTGCCACAAAAATATGTTCATGTCTTAAAATATGCATTTCTGAATCAACAAAATGATCCACCCTTCGTCATTGCATTAGAGAAAATGAAAGAACATCCTATTCAATAATTACATGCTAAAAGGCGATCAGCCAGTTTCTATCAAACTAGCTGATCGCCTTGCTCTTTATCTACTTGTTATTGCGTTTTTCATTATAGTCAACCCAGAAATCTGCACCTTTAATTCCTAGTTTACGAGGATCAAAGACTGGGTCTTTTCCTTCTTTTTTCTGTTTCTCGTAATCTTTTAATGCGACAATAGCTGGTTTCATGATAATTAAAATAGCTATAACGTTAATCCAAACCATCAAACCAAGACCTACATCTCCCATTGCCCATGCCAGACCAGACGTACGGATTGTACCATAAAAGGCTGCAACTAAAATGGCAATTTTCGCAATCCAAATGAATACCTTTTCTGTGCTACCTCTAAATAAGTAAGCGACATTTGTCTCTGCAATATAGTAGTAAGCCATGATTGTTGTAAAGGCAAAGAAGAATAACGCAATGGCTACAAATGGAGCACCAAAGCCAGGTAATGATGAGTCAACTGCATATTGTGTATAGGCTGCACCTGCTTCAATACTTTTCGCAAAAGTCATTTGCTCATCGCCTGCTAATCCACCACTATTAAATTCTCCAATATGGATAAATGGATCTGCTCCCTCAGCTGCCTTTTCATCTTGTACATTGTACATGCCTGTAAATAAAATCATAAATGCCGTAGCAGAACAAATTAATAATGTATCAATATAAACAGACGCCGCTTGTACAATCCCTTGCTTAGCAGGATGTGATACTTCCGCAGCTGCCGCAGGGTGAGCACCAGTTCCTTGACCAGCCTCATTAGAGTAAATTCCACGTTTAACACCCCAAGCAATCGCTGAACCAATAATGCCTCCAAAAATTTCTTGAGCCCCAAATGCACTAGAAAAAATTAATCCGATAACCGTTGGTACTTGTGAAATATTCATAAAAATAATGATAATGGCCATAATGATATAGGCTAATGCCATAAACGGTACAATAATCTGGGCAGCATTTGCGATTGATTTAACACCCCCGATGATAATAGCACCTAATAAAACAACAATAATAAGTCCTGTGATCCATGTTTCCAAACCGAAAGCGTTTTCAACAGCACCTGCGATGGCATTCGACTGCACACCAGGCATCAAAATTAACATTGCTATTAAAGCCGCCACAGCAAAAATAACTGCAAACCATTTTTGGCCCATTCCTTTTTCTATGTAAAAGGCCGGTCCACCACGATATTCTGTATCTTTCTCTTCTTTATAGATTTGAGCTAATGTTGACTCTACATACGCGGTAGCCGCACCTATGAAAGCGATTGCCCACATCCAAAAGACAGCACCAGGTCCTCCCATTCCAATCGCTGTCGCAGTACCAGCAATATTACCTGTACCTACACGTCCTGATAATGCGATAGACATTGCTTGGAATGAAGATATTCCCTTTTCTGACTTCTCCCCTTTAAACATTAAAACAAACATATCTTTAATGTGCCTTACTTGTAGGAACCTTGTAATAATTGAGAAAAATAACCCAATTAATAAGATGCCATAAATAAACCATGGTCCCCATAAAATACCATTCAACTTCTCTACAATTACATCCATTTTACCCCTCCAATTTGAATTACCTTACTTTAAGTCATTATAGTATTACACTTTTCTGAAAATTACAATATTATTTTTAAGTAACAATATTTAAGTAAGTAACCTAGTAAATGGAAGGGTATAAACCTATTTAATTATATAACCAATTCTTCGAAGAGCATTATTAATAAAATCTCGTATATACATAAAAATCTCTTCGCGCTCTCCCTCATGAAATAAATTATGATAACAATTTGCCCATTCTTTAAACTGAAATTCCGTGAATTCCTGTTGATGAAGCCAATTTCGAGTTTGGCGAGTGTCCGTAATTTTATCCTTCTCAGCTGTCATAATTAGCATAGGCATATTAGGCATTTCACCTTTAGGCAGCATCACTAAATTTTTCATCATCTGCTGAAGTTCTCGATACCATTTCACAGAAACTACAGTCATGAGCGGTACATCATCTTTCATTTCTTCTCTGCCTTCAACACTACGCGTTAATTTCTCTAATGTAATATCATGTGTCAATTTAACATTGGCCGTTAACGCACTTAGACTTGTTAAAGCATTTGTTAATTTACCTGGTAATAGCTTTAGTTGCAACCAAGGTGATGTTAAAATAATGCCTGCACATTCATATTGTCTCTTTTGCAGTGTATGGAGGATTAATGTTGCACCTAGTCCATGCCCTATTACAAAGGTTGGTAAATTATATGAAAAAGCATTTTCAATCAGGTTTCTTGTATACTTATTGTACAATTTGAAGTCTTCATCATGGACTCGAGCAAACCTTGCATTACCCCCATGATTCGGTAAATCTCCCATGACTATGTGGAAGCCTTCTAATCTTAATTTCTCTATCAGCCATGCATACCAACGGTGATTTTCATAAGCACCATGAAGAATAGCAATCACAGCTTTTGCTTGTCCATCAGCTTCCCATTTCCACATTACATAGTCCTCCTAAAAAATAATTACACTTTGATTATATCGAAATAAATAGCACATTTTAATTTTATATTTCCATAAAGTTGCGTATTTGATACGATAATACTACATTATAGAAAGAAAAGAGGCGATTTTCATGATTTATCCATTTAAAGATAAAACGCCAAAGATCGATCCGTCTGTTTTCATTGCTGACTACGCAACTGTTACGGGCGACGTAACAATTGGCGCCGAAACAACCATTTGGTTTAATACGGTTATTCGTGGTGATGTTTCCCCAACGATTATTGGTAAACGTGTCAGTATCCAAGATCTTTGCTGTTTACACCAAAGCCCAAAATATCCGCTCATTATTGAAGATGAGGTAACAGTTGGACACCAAGTCACTTTACATAGTTGTACAATTCGCAAAAATGCCTTAATCGGTATGGGATCCATTATTTTAGACGGAGCTGAGATTGGAGAAGGTGCATTTATTGGAGCTGGAAGCCTAGTACCTCCTGGTAAAGTCATTCCTCCAAATAGTTTAGCATTAGGTCGTCCAGCAAAAGTTGTCCGAGAATTAAATGCTGAAGATAAAGAGGATATGGAACGCATCGTACGAGAATACGCAGAAAAAGGTCAATATTATAAATCACTTCAGAAATAAATAACCTACACAAAAAATCAATACTAACGAAAAAATCCCTCGCGTTTTCGTGTACCGAATATGTTCACGAATCCTAGCGAGGTATTTTTGTAAAAAAAACAAAAGGAGCAATGTTGCCCCTTTGCTTATTAATACATCAGAATAATTTTCTAATGACTTCATTACTTTAGTTCAATAGTTTATAAACGTGCTTTTTCTCGTAGCGCGTCTGCTTTATCAATTTGCTCCCATGGTACATTTAAATCTGTACGACCAAAATGTCCATACGCAGCAGTTTGTTTATAAATTGGACGACGAAGATCAAGCATTTTAATGATACCTGCTGGGCGTAAATCGAATAGCTCGCGTACCCATTCAACGATCTCGCTTTCTTTCACTCTACCTGTGCCAAATGTATCGACAGCAATGGAAACAGGCTGAGCAACGCCAATCGCATAGGCAAGTTGCACTTCAGCACGCTCTGCTAAGCCAGCTGCTACGATGTTTTTCGCTACATAACGTGCTGCATATGCCGCCGAACGGTCTACCTTGGTTGCATCCTTACCTGAGAAGGCACCACCACCGTGACGTGCATAACCACCGTATGTATCAACAATGATTTTACGTCCTGTTAATCCAGCATCACCTTTTGGCCCACCAATTACAAAACGGCCAGTTGGATTGATGAAGTATTTCGTATTAGCATCTAATAATTCACTCGGTACAACTGGTGCAATAACAAATTCTTTTAAATCTGCTTGAATTTGTTCAAGTGTTGCTTCTTCATCATGCTGTGTTGAAATAACAATTGTATCCACGCGAACCGGTACATTATTGTCATCATATTCAATCGTTACTTGCGTTTTACCATCAGGACGTAAATAGGCAAGTTCACTTGATTTACGTACTTCTGTTAAACGGCGTGCTAATTTGTGTGCCAAGCTAATTGGTAATGGCATTAGCTCTGGTGTTTCATTACATGCATAGCCAAACATTAAGCCTTGGTCACCAGCACCAATTGCTTCTATATCAGCATCTGTCATAGAGCCTTCACGTGCCTCTAATGCCTGATCAACACCTTGAGCAATATCAGGTGATTGTTCGCCAATTGCCACAAGCACCGCTAAGTTCTCAGCATCAAAGCCATATTTACCTCGTGTATAGCCAATTTCAGCTACAGTGTCACGAACAATACCTTTAATATCCACATAAGTAGAAGTAGTAATTTCTCCTGCTACTAATACTAATCCTGTTGTTACAGTTGTTTCACACGCTACACGTGCATTTGGATCTTCTGCTAAAATAGCATCTAAAATGGCATCCGAGATTTGGTCACAAATCTTATCTGGATGTCCTTCTGTTACACTCTCTGATGTAAACAGTCGACGGTTTGTCATTTGGTTTTCCTCCTAAATACTCTTACAATAAGTAGTTGTGTATGAATACGGTACTCATTACCCATGTCAAGTCCGCTCCTAAGGATTGAACTCTCAAGCCGTTACTGCTGCTTTTAACACGAGGATTTCGAAAGATCCGTCATTATAATAAGGAAAGAACTACATATACTTACCTTTACATTGATTTTTAACAATAAAAAAATCCTTTTCTCACGTTACTTTACATGAGGAAAGGAATAATGACTGCGTAACCTTTCACTCTTATCGTTCAAGGGATGTTCCCTTGCATCAGGTTGGCACCAACGCATGTCGTGAAATAGTTCATGCAGGTTGCCGGGTTTCACAGGGCCTGACCCTCCACCAGCTCGGGATAAGAGTATCCGTTCAATCTCATGTTACTGAAAAGGTCGAACGTTGTCAAATATTTTCTTATGTATTACTGTATAGAAAGGAAAGAACTTATTACACAAAAACTTTTCATACTTGGATGATGATGTAAATAGAAGCAAATTAATCCCTACAACATACCTAGCTACTTGTGGTAACATATGTGTGGCTCAATTTTCGTGCCTAATTACAGTAGGATTGATGGTATTCTACTCGAAAAACATTATTTTTTGTCAGTTTATTGAAAAGTGGTAAAAACTCTAAAATAATTTCTTAATTAGTATAGATTATTTAAGCAATTGTGTTATACTATTTTTGAAATTAAGAAAAAATCCCTCTAAATCAAGGGAATACTATAAAAAAGGATGGTATTTAATCGATGAATTCAGTAGAAATTGCAAACGAACTGAAGGAATTATTAAACGGCGGTAACATTAATGTTCAACTTTCAGTACCACAATTAGCAGAAAAAGCTACATCTCGTGGTGAAGCAATGTTAACAGTAGATGGCGCAGTTCGTGCAGAAACTGGCAAATACACTGGTCGTTCACCTAAAGATAAATATACGGTAGAAGAAGAAAGCACAAAAGATCAAATTGACTGGGGTAAAGTCAACCAACCGATTTCTTCTGAAGTGTTCGATAACCTATATGTAAAAGTAATAAAATATTTAAAAGAACGTGACGAGTTATTCGTATTCAAAGGCTTTGCAGGTGCTGACAAAGACTCACAATTAAGCATTCAAGTTATCAATGAATACGCATGGCACAATCTTTTTGCTCATCAATTATTTATCCGTCCAACAGCAGATGAATTAGCTTCTCATGTTGCCGACTTCACTGTCATCTCAGCTCCTAACTTTAAAGCAGATCCTGCGGTTGATGGTACTGCTTCTGAAACATTCATCATCGTATCACTTGAAAAGAAAATTATTTTAATTGGTGGTACAGAATATGCTGGTGAAATGAAAAAATCTATCTTTGGTATCATGAACTACTTATTACCACAACAAGGTATTCTTTCAATGCACTGCTCAGCAAACGTTGGTGAAGCTGGCGATGTAGCGTTATTCTTCGGTCTATCTGGTACTGGTAAAACGACGTTATCAGCTGATCCTGATCGTAAGCTAATCGGTGACGATGAACACGGTTGGTCTGATAATGGTGTATTCAACATTGAGGGTGGCTGCTATGCAAAAACAATCAACCTTTCTGCTGAAAAAGAACCAGAAATCTACAATGCAATCCGCTTCGGCTCTGTATTAGAAAACGTAGCTGTTGATCCAGAAACTCGTATTTGTGACTATGATGATGGTTCACTAACAGAAAATACACGTGTAGCTTATCCAATCCAATACATCGAAAATATCGTTGATCCTTCTGTTGCAGGTCATCCAAAAACAATCATCTTCCTAACAGCTGATGCATTTGGCGTATTACCTCCAATCAGTAAATTAACAAAAGAACAAGCGATGTATCACTTCCTAAGCGGGTTCACTTCTAAACTTGCTGGAACTGAACGTGGTGTGACTGAGCCAGAACCAGTATTCTCTACTTGCTTCGGGTCTCCATTCCTTCCACTTCCTGCAACAGTATACGCAGAAATGTTAGGACAAAAAATTGACGAGCACGGTGCACAGGTATACTTAGTAAACACTGGTTGGACTGGTGGCGAATATGGCACAGGTAGCCGTATGAAACTATCTTACACACGTACAATGGTCCGTGCAGCAATCGATGGTAAATTAGCAGATGTTGAAACAACACAAGATGCTGTGTTTGGTTTACACATTCCAAAAGCAGTTGAAGGCGTACCTTCAGAAGTGTTAAATCCTCGTGAAGCTTGGGCAGATAAAGCTGCATACGATGCAAAAGCTGCTGAGCTTGCAGGCTTATTCAACGAAAACTTCAAGAAATTCTCAAACGTTTCTGAAGCCATCACTACACTTGGTGGTCCATTAAAATAACGTCTATATAAAAGACAAAGGGAACAATTTATTCGTTCCCTTTGTCTTTTTGTTTTCTCTATGCTTTATTGTTGTTTCATCCACTTGCAAAGAGCACGGACAGTTTCACGATTTTTTGCTGGTGGATATTGATGTGCATAGTTAAGATCATACCAAGTTTCGAATGATTTATTTGCTTCCTCTAAAAAAAATGCCAATTGTCTGGCATGTTCAATATCCACATTTTCATCACGATAGCCATGAATGATAAGAACGGGAGCTGTTATACGCTCTATCTCAAAAAGTGGTGTTCTTGCATCATACGCTTCTGGTACACGATTAGGTGTTCCTCCAATAACACGCTTCATCATTCTGCGCATATCTGTACGTTCCCAATAAGTGGCCGTTGCATCAGAAACACCTGCCCATGTTACAACAGAAGTAATATCCCTTCTTAAAATAGCTGTCCACAGAGCCATAATACCACCTCGTGAAAAACCAAAAACATGGATATTGTCATTGCAGAATTGTTTGAGTACATCTACGGCATAGACCGCATCGTAACGGTCTGCCCCTGCAAACTCGTCACGCCCCTCTCCCCCACGATTCCCACGATAATATGGGGCAAATACGATAAAGCCCTGCGCCGCAAATTGTGCAATACGAGAGGGTCTTACCATCCCAATGCTTTGCATGCCGCCTCTTAAATATAAAAAGCCATCATATGTACCTTCAGTCTTTGGCTCTGCTAATAATCCTTTTATACGTAAGCCCTGTGAAAGATAGGTTATTTCCGTTAAACGGATAGCTGGATTTGGTGAAGGATAGGGGCGTTTTTCGATAATATCACCATTGTGTGTCACGATGTTTCAGCTCCTCCAGCATTTTCTTCATCCCCTCATCCTTCATGTGAAAACTCAAGTTAGGATGCTGAGCAAATTCTTCATCAGTTAACCAAAGCATGCCTGACGTTTCTAAATCAAATTCTATATCCTCTTGCGCCAAAAATTGTGCAGTGAAAACGGATTTACAAAAAACGTTTTCATCATACACTGCATACTCTGCAAACCATTGAAGATTTTTCACATGAACACCCGTCTCTTCAAAAACTTCTCGAATCGCCGCCTCCTCTAAGGTTTCCCCTTCTTCTAATTTCCCTCCTGGCACTTCTACACCACGTCGTTTATGGACAGTACATAACCATTTATTTTCATGCTTTAAAAGGACAAGGACGTGTTTAGGTTCTACTTTAAATTCGCCTCTTGTAAAACTCAAATCTACTTGTAGGCCATGTAAATCTGTAAATGTTAACATCTCTTCAACCTCACGTTCTTTCTTGTTGCAAAACAAAAGTTACTTTCTTTATCATTACTTCTATTTTATGGACGGAATTTAATCATCATTCCTATTCCTATCTATATTAACTATATTGTAAACCTACAATGACAAGCAACCCTAAGCTACAGTCTTGTAAAGCATGAAAAAAAGCGTGCTTCATAGGAAGACACGCTTTTCTTTAGATTACTTGCTGACCGTCAAAATAGACGATAGGACTTTTCACAACACAATCAATATGAACATCTGACGCATTGGCTCCACCAAATGGCGCATTACTGCCAAAAGCGATATGGATGGTCCCATACACCTTCTCATCCTCTAATACATTGCCACATAGGATAGCACTTTTATTGGCTCCGATGCCAAACTCTGCAATGACTCTACCATTGCCTTCACCAAGTAATGCCAGTAGTCGTGGACCATCAGGACCGATTGCTTCTTCTAAGCGACCATTCTTTATTTTTAATAATAATGGCTCCTTTAAAACACCAATATTAGCAATAGAGCCATCTACTAAAATCTCTCCATTCGCAGATGTTTCTATTGGTGCAATATACGATTCTCCTGAAGGAATATTCCCGTACTCACCAGGTTGACGAATAACCCCTGTAGAACGAATTCCGAAACGGCCGTCTACACTAAACGTCAGCTCATGACCATCCTTGACAATACGAATATCTTTTGTCGTATTAAGTAAAAGGACATATTTTTCTACCGTAGCTTCGATCTCCTGTGCATCTGCATGAAGGGCACCTTGCTCCAGCATCTCCAATGTTACCCCTGGCATTGTTGCTACACGTCCACCCTTTTCACAGGCATGTTTACGAGCCAGTGTATGTGTTAGTGAGTGGGAGGTAATACACAGTGTAACATCGGCATTTGCCATAAGCTCAGAAACTGCATGGATTGGCTCCTGCCCAGATTTCTCTAACAGGGGCATCACCATGAACATTGTATTTGCAGTAATTGACAGTCCAGCTTCATAAAAAATTTTTGCGATGTCTTGTTTGTGGCTATCTGTCAAAATTAATAGTGACTCAGAAGATTGAACATTTAAATTGCCTTTTAAAACATTTAGTGCAATATCATGTAAATGATGCATAATAGGGCTCCTTAATTAAAATTCAAATGATATCTACGAATAATTCCTTCTATTTCATTTCTAGCTTCCGTTAAAGGTCCCAAAAAATCAGGAACACGTTGCTCTGTAAAACGATAAATTGGTCCAGAAACGGTAATAGACGCTACGACCTGTTCCTCACTATTAAATATAGGCATAGCTAGCGCCAATACATCGACCGAATACTCACTGTTACTAAGTGCATAGCCACATGTTCTAATTTTTTCTAGCTCTGCCCTTATTTCTGTGGCATCTGTCATCGTATTATTTGTATAAGCTGTTAATGGTTCATCTATGACCTTTGCAATTTGCTCTTCATTTAAAAAAGCAAGCATTGAACGGTAAGATGCTCCTACATACAGTGGCGATCTACTTCCTCTTGAAACTGTAAACTTCACCTTATTTACAGGCTCTGCTTTCAGTAATGTTAACGCTTCCAGTCCATTCAGTACGGTAAAAATAGCTGTTTCACCAGTGACATCCTTTAATTTCTCAAGAACTGGCATACATAGCTGATCTATGTTTAATGAATCATACATATTCATACCTATTTCCCATAATGCAATACCAAGAGAATATTTTTTTGTTATAGGATCTTTTGTTATAAACCCATTATTTTCGAAGGTTTCAAGAATGCGATATAAATTTGTATGATTCATGTTCATCGCCAGTGCTAACTCTCGACCACCCCATGTGGGCTTTTCCTTTGTAAACATTTTTAAAACCGCAATTGATAAATTTAATGTCTTTAGCATATCTCTCATCCTTCTGAACTATTTATCTGTACAAACGGCTGCAAATCTCTCTCTTAAGGGGGAAATAATCGACAGATTTAGCAGCCGTCAGCACCTGATATCACTTTATCAAAAGTAAGAGAGTAGCTAATCTCTTACTTTTGATATAGGAAATCAACAGCAGCAGTTATATAAACTTTTGCACAGCGTACGATATCCTCAACACGCACTTTTTCATTATAACCATGAATACTTGGTAAATAAGCTGGGCCGTATTGCAATACAGGAATATCATATTGTCTGAAATGACGAGCGTCACTACTTGCCCATTGCATGACACCATATGCCTCTTGCCCTGTAACATATGATATATTTTCCACTATCGATTGGCATACAGGATTTTCAGCAGGCGTATAATTGGCTACGCTTTTAAAGCCAAAACGTTGGATTGAATAATCGATAGCCAAGCCATCTAGTTTAGTTGTCAAGATTTCTGTTACTTCTTCTTGTGTAATACCAAATGGTAAACGACAATCGACCTGGACCTTACAGTAATCTGGGATTACGTTTGACTTCGTACCTCCCTCAATTGTACCAATATTTACAGTAATTTTCTCTAAAACTTCTTGATATTTCAAGCGATCTTTCTCCACTTCACGCATGTATTTTTTTGATACCTCGATAAGTGGCTGTACCTCTTCAGGAATTGTGATTTCTACATCCCATAGTGTACGAATCTCTTGTATAGCTCGGATTGCATCAACAATGGCATTTCGTCCAGCCAATGGTGATAGGCTTCCATGACCAGGTTCCCCACGCACCTCTAATTCAAACCAGTAAGAGCCCTTTTGTCCAATAGTTGGGTTTAGAGGTGAAGAGGGCTCAGCGATTAAACAACCATCTCCCTGCACATAGCCTCGCTCTAACAGCCAAGGAACACCAAATTCACCGCCAGTTTCTTCATCTGGTACGATCGCCAAAGTTAATTTCCCTGGTAGTTCAATGTTCAGTTTCTTTAATAACTTTGTTGCAAAAATAATACCTGCTAAACCGGCTTTCATATCACTCGCCCCGCGTCCAAGCATCCAGCCATCCTTCACTTCTCCTGAAAACGGATCAAAATCCCATTTTGATAGATCACCGACAGGAACAACATCGGTATGGCCACAATAAACGAGTTCTTTTCCTTCCCCATTTCCAATAGAAGCTACTAAATTAAACATTTTATCAGCAGCTTCATATTTTTGATAAGTAATGCCTACATCATTTAAATAGTTTTCGATAAAAGCTGTTATTTCAGTCGTATCCCCTGGAGGATTGACACTTGGAATTTGAATGAGCTTTGAACAAAACGCTATCAATTCATCTTGATGATTTTCAACTGCCTCTACTAATTGAGCTTTAAGTGCTTGTAAATCATTCATGTGTGTGTACCTCGTTTCCTTTCGTTTGTAGATGACTCATGCTACCATATAAGCCTTTCATATGTGTAAATTGTGTTTCATCAAAGAAAGAGCATTTATTAGCACCGTAAGTTTTTGCTACCTCTAACACAAATCGCACAACATTTTCTACATCTGTGACATGGGTTGCACCTGTTGCACAGCCTGCCACAACAGATTCAGTTGTAATCGCTACACCTACAACAGGGCTAGATGTTGCAACTGCTGGTTGTAAAATACTATTGATATGGAATAAACCATTACCATAGGGTGTAATGTCTTGCATCGTGATTGGCAGGACAACTGGAGAAATGCCAGCAGATTGTGTATATACGTGCAATAAATCATCACTAATTTTTAATATGTAACCTTCTTTGACAGTTGGCGTTATCGCAAATCCTTTATGGTTACATACTTGATTGCCTTTTGTTGTATCAATTGATAGAATAGCATCCATTGTATCTTCTACTTCATTTTCGTTCATGACACTAATATCCACTGGCGAGTTCATAAATGGCACTGGCTCATGTGGTAAGGTTGGAGCTGTTGGACAAATATGTGTGGAGAATATAACGTCACCCTCTAATTGATCACCCTTTAAGGCCATATCAATAGCTTTTGCTG
Organism: Lysinibacillus sp. LK3; assembly: GCF_001043675.1. Lineage (NCBI taxonomy): Bacteria > Bacillati > Bacillota > Bacilli > Caryophanales > Bacillaceae > Lysinibacillus > Lysinibacillus sp. LK3. The sequence goes on along the minus strand of NZ_LDUJ01000006.1, from coordinate 28,045 downwards.
CTCCTGCCAGACATGCCAGTGCGCCGTCTCCATCTGATACAAAGCCTGTCATTTCAGGGCGTGCTCCGATACCACCTAATCGTCCAATAATTCCTAATGTAGGTGCATTTCCGCCAGAGGATTTGCCATTCTTTCCTTTCACGAGTACGCGAACAAAATCTGTTGAGCCGCTTTCGCCTTGAATAGTTTTTACCTTGACATCTGCTGTGGAATCAATATTGTGTAAATACTTCTTAATCGTGTCTCCGTTTACATAAATACTATCCATTACCTCGTATAATTCAATAACATGCTTCAATGACATAATCAGTCCGCTCCTTTTTCTGCTTCAATAAATTTTATCTTTCGTTAAATTGATGATACTTCTTGCTGTATCGACTTATATAAATGACACGATACTTGATGTGTAGCTGATACTGTATCAAGTGTCGGTTGGACCTCTGCACATTTTTCTGTAGCAAAACGACAACGCTTATGGAATGCACAGCCACTCGGGGGATTAACCGGGCTTGGAACATCGCCAGATAAAATAATACGGTCCTTTTTATCAAAAGGATTTTCCTTAGGTATGGCCGATAACAAGGCTTGTGTGTAAGGATGCTGAGGGTTCTTATAAATTTCCTTGTATGTGCCAATTTCTACTATTTTCCCTAAATACATGACAGCAATACGATCACACATGTAGTTCACCACATTCAAATCATGTGAAATAAAAATATAGGTTAAACCGAATTCTTTCTGTAAATCTTTTAATAGATTGATAACCTGAGCCTGTACAGAGACATCTAATGCTGAAACAGGTTCATCACACACCACAATATCTGGATTCAGTGCAAGAGCCCGAGCAATATTTATACGTTGTCTTTGTCCACCAGAAAATTCATGTGGATGTCGTTTTGCATGGTATGCACTTAATCCGACTGTTTCAAGTAATTCAACCACTCGCTTTTTACGGGATGCCTCATCACCAATCCCATGGATCACTAATGGCTCAGCAATAAGATATTCAATCGTTTTACGAGGATCGAGTGATGCATAAGGATTTTGGAAAACCATTTGGATGGATTTTCGAGCAGAGCGGATATCTTTTGAATTTAAGCTTGCTAAATCCGTTCCCTTAAATTCAACTACTCCCTCTGTTGGTGAAATTAGCTGGTTGATTAAACGGGCAACCGTTGATTTACCACACCCCGACTCTCCCACAATCCCCAGTGTCTCACCTTTATATAACTCAAAACTTACACCATCTACCGCCTTCACAAATTGTGTTGGTTTTTTAAAAGGAATTGAACTTTTAATGGGAAAATGCTTTTTTAAATTACTTACCTTTAAGACAAGTTCATTGTACTGTTGCATTAAAAATTCCCTCCTTCCTAGGGACAATTTGATCTTTTGCTTGTAAATGGCAGGCTACAAAATGGTTATCCTGTACTTCCACTAAATCAGGCACAGTACTACGACAAATATCTGTCGCTAAAGGACATCGTGCTGAGAAGTGACAGCCACTATGTGGCATTGTTAAATCTGGTGGACTACCAGGAATAGCCGGCAGCCTTTGTTGCTCTTGAGTCCCCATTGTAATTTGAGACTCTAATAATCCCCACGTATAGGGATGTAAAGGTTTTTCATAGAGCTGTCTTGTTGTAGTAGACTCTACTGTACGACCTGCATACATAACATTTACTTTGTCACATAGCTCCCAAACTACACCTAAATCGTGCGTAATCATAATGATGGCTGTATCATGTTCTTGTTGTAATTTTTTCATTAAATCAAGAATTTGAGCTTGTACAGTTACATCTAGTGCAGTTGTTGGCTCATCAGCAATGAGTAGTTTCGGGTTACAAGCTAGGGCAATAGCAATCATGACACGCTGACGCATTCCACCTGAAAATTCGTGAGGATACATTTTTAATCGTTTCTCTGGCTCAGGAATCCCAACCATTTTTAACATATCGACGGCTTTGATAGCGGCATCTTTCTTCGATATTGTTTCATGTGCTTGGATGACTTCAATAATTTGATTGCCCACTGTTAAGACAGGATTCAAACTTGTAATTGGATCTTGGAAAATCATTGAGATGTCATTGCCTCGCACATTGCGCATTTCCTTTTCAGAAATTTCGATTAAATCGCGGCCATTAAATAGAATTTTTCCATTCGTTATTTTTCCTGGCGGAGATGGAATTAAACGCATGAGAGCAGTGGCTGTAACACTTTTTCCTGATCCTGACTCTCCCACAATACCTAGTGTTTCCTTCTTATTTAATTGTAAATTTACTCCATTAACAGCTTTCATTGTAGAGCCGCCACTTTTAAATTCTACTGTTAAGTTTTCTACATCTAGTAAACGTTCAGTCATGACTCCACCCCCTTCCATTAAACTTTCATTTTCGGATCTAATGCATCGCGTAATCCATCCCCTAATAGGTTAATTCCAAGAACTGTTAATAAAATACAAATGCCTGAAAATGTTGCCATTTGGGGATTTAATACTAAAAAGTCTTTGCCATCTTTTAAAATACTGCCCCATGAAGCTGTCGGTGGTTGAACGCCTAATCCTAAAAAGCTAAGGGCAGCTTCTGAAATAATAGCGCCAGCTGTACTCATCGTTCCATAGACAATTAAAGGGGCTAAACAGTTCGGTAATATATGGCTAAAAATGATCCTCGTATGTGTAGCACCTAAAGAATGCGTTACTTCAACGAATTCTTCCTCTTTTACACTTAACACCTGTCCTCGAACAAGTCGTGCGAAACCTGGAATATTAGCAATACCAATCGCAACAATAACATTGACAAGTCCTTGCCCTAATACCGTCATTAATGTAATAGCTAGTAATATAAATGGGAATGCGAAAAGACCATCCATTGTGCGCATAATAATGGAATCAATGCGTCCACCAAAATACCCTGCCACTAAGCCTAGCAGTGTGCCAAACACAGCACCAAATAGCACCGCCGCAATTCCAACAATCATTGAGATTCGTGTACCGTAAACTAAGCGACTAAACAGATCACGGCCATAGTTATCTGTTCCTAATAAATGTCCTTCTGTATTCATCGGTAAAAACGATTTACCGACAATCATTTCATTCGGTGGATGGGTAGCAATTAATGGGGCAAAAATAGCAACAATACCCATTAAAGTGACAATGATTAACCCAATTGTCGCTAATTTATTTTTTAGCAACTTGCGCAATAACGTATTTCTTTTTTTCGTTTCTTGGACGATTGCTTGAGTCATTGTTATTTTTTCCCCCCATCCGATTCTAAATTGACCTTAGGATTAACCACTTTATAAAGTACATCGACTACTAAGTTAACAAGCACAAAGATAAACGCAATGAAAATAACAGTACCTTGGACGACTACAAAGTCACGTTTATCAATGGCATCTACAATTAATCGACCCATCCCAGGCCAACTAAAAATTGTTTCTGTTAAAACCGCTCCGCCCAGTAAATTAGAAATTTGCATTCCTAACACGGTTAAAATCGGTGTTAGCGCATTCTTAAATGCATGTTTACCAATTACTAAATATTCTTTAATACCTTTAGAACGAGCTGTTTTAATATAATCTTGCGAAATAACCTCTAACATACTTGAACGGGTAATCCGTGCAAATGTCGCCATTGGAATCGTTGCTAAAGCAAATGCTGGCAAAATTAAATGCTTCAAATAGGTCCACAGGCCATCGCTGATATTCCCCATCCCAGTTGCTGGGAACCAACCAAGGTTAACACTAAAGAATAAGACAAGCATGATGCCCAACCAGAAAATTGGCATAGATACACCAACTAATGACACAAGCATTACAACATAATCAATGATGGTATTTTGCTTTCTCGCTGCAAATATTCCTGCTGGGATGCCAATCACGACTGCTATTAACAGCGCTGCCAATGCCAATATCACTGTATTAGGGAACCTTTCGAGAATAAGTCCGATGACAGACTCACTATAAGAATAGGAATATCCTAAATTTAACTGTGCTAGATCTCCTACATATGAAATAAATTGCGAAGGCATGGATTTATTTAATCCTAGCTCTTCTCTTAAATTCTCTACATCTTCTACACTCGCTTGTGGTCCAAGCATGACTGAAGCCGGGTCACCAGGAATCATTCGCGTAATAATAAAGACGATAATTCCTACTACTAGCAGTGTCGGGATGAGGTTAACTAATCTTTTTAAAATAAATGAGCCCATCTTAACAAGACCTCCTTTTCATTATTAGAATCAGTGGTTCATATTGTGAATAACCACATAGTACACCACTTAATAATTGTTTGTAAATATATTTTTTTCTGAATCTTTGTAATTTTATATTTACTTTCTATTTACAAGTGTGCTAATTTTAATCTCGAACCTACCATTTTTGAATCAACGGTTCATATTGTGAAACAAAAACTAAGGAGGCTAGTGCATATGAAGAAATTAAACGTAAGAAAGTCTTTACTACTACTCTTTTTAACTTTACTAATTGGTGTTTTAGCTGCTTGTGGTGGAAACACTGAGAAAAGTACTACAACGGATGAAAAAGAGGGAGAAGCTACTTCTGGAGGCACATTAAATATTGGTTTGTCAGCCAATGCAAAAACATTTGATCCTATCAAATATACAGGGGTTTATGAATCACAGGTGATGCGCCAAATGGGTGATACGTTAGTTGTTTATAACAAAGATCTATCTGATATCATCCCTTCGTTAGCAACTGAATGGAATGTATCAGAGGATATGTTAGTCTACACATTCAAATTACGCGAAGGTGTTAAATTCCAAAAAGGTCAGTATCAGGATGGCCGTGAAATGACAGCTGAAGATGTGAAATACTCTTTAGAACGCTCTGCTAAAGAATCTGCTATGAATCGTTTAAGTGGTGTAACAGAAGTGAAAGTGTTATCGGAATATGAAGTAGAGATTCACTTAGCTACACCAAATGCTGCCCTACTTGCTATGCTAACGGATGCAGGGAATATTATTATTCCAAAAGAAGAAGTTGAAGGATGGGGCGATAATTTTTCTGAACACTTTGTTGGTACAGGTCCATTCCAACTAACAGAATGGAAAAAAGACCAAGAAGTAAAATTAGTTCGTCACGATAATTACTGGGGTGATAAGCCAAATGTCGATAACTTAACAATGAAGTTTATCTCCGATCAAAATATGATGACAAACGCATTACGTTCTGGTGATATTGATATTGCCATGGACGTTAAAGGTCAAAATCGAGAAATCATCAACCAAGATAGTAACCTTGAGCTTTTAACAAATCCAGGTCTATCGATTGTTTATCTTGATCTTAATAACAAAGTAGGTCCAACTGCTGACAAACGCGTTCGTGAAGCGATTTATATGGCAACAAATGTAGAGGAAATTATTTCTGGCGTTAACCAATGGGGTGGCGGCGATGTTTCTTATTTACCATTACCACCTGGTTCATGGGGATATGATAAATCGTTAGTTGATATGGTACCAAAATATAATCCAGAAGAAGCAAAAAAATTACTAGCAGAGGCTGGTTACGCTGATGGCTTCAAGACAGAGATTTTCGTATCAGAAGCACGTGTTCCTTACGCAACGATTTTCCAAAGTCAGTTAAAGAAGAACTTAAATATTGATGTGGAAATAAAAGTGCTTGAATGGGGTACTTACAGTGATACTGTGGCAAAGGGTAATGCGCCAATGAATATTGGTGGCTGGACTTGGTACCCAGATCCTTATTTCTTCCTTTATCAATTATTCCACACAAATCAAATTGGTGCGTTAGGAAATGGTAAAGGCTACAGCAATCCAGAAGTGGATAAATTATTAGAACGCGCCGTATCAGAAACAGTAGTGCAAGAAGAACGTGCAAAATTATACCAAGAAGCATTAAAGCTGATTTTAGCGGATGTTCCTCGTATTGAATTAGAGGCAACACAAACGGTTGCAGGTGTAAACAAAAAAGTACAGGGCTTTGAGGTTTCTGCTGATAACTCCGTACAAATTGTGCATCCAAATGGTACAAACGTATCCATTACTAAATAATTAAACTTGAAAAGTGGAGATACCAGTCTCCGCTTTTCTCTTCATAAGGAGAGATTTGATCCGATGACACGCTATATAAATGGACTTGTTTTTAATTCTGAGACTCGTAGCTTCAATAAGCAATCTTTTCAAGTGCAAGGGCAATACTTTGAACCCGCTACTCATTCACCTGAAACAGAGTTGGATTTAGATGGCTACTATATTACACCAGGTTTTATCGATAGCTGCTCACAAATCGGTCTAGCTGAAATAGGGATTCGTTGGGAAGGTGATGATAGCTATGAATTTGACTCACATTTGCAATACTCTGTAGTTGATGGCATATACCCATTTGATACTGCTTTTCAAAAAGCTGTTTCTCATGGGGTGACTGCATCTCATATTGTTCCCTCTCCTAAAAGCTTGATAGGTGCAAAAACGGCTATTATTCACCATACACATACAACGGTTGATGAAATGGTTATTTCAAAAGATGTGGCTTATTCCTTCTCTATTGGACATCAGGCAAAAAGTACATTTTTCGCTGAAAAGAAAAAACCACTCACTCGTATGGGCATCGCCAAAATTTTAAGAGAAACATTACAACAAATTCAGCAACAGGAGCCCTCCATTACGAAAATCGTTATTCGAGCGCACAAAGCCGTTGATCTTGAATTCATTAGCCGCCTTCAGCAAGAATTTGGGTCAATTTTTGATTTTCATATTATCCATGGCACTGAAATTACATTCCTTCATGAAACATCCTTTAATACGGTTATAGCTGGTCCTACATTTCGATATATTGAGCACAATGAGATGATGGCACTATCACCCAAAATGTATCATCAACTGTATAAGCACAATATTCCATTCGTTTTTTGTACGGATCATCCTGTTAGCAGCACCTCGCATCTAACATTAGAAGGATGCTTAGCTGTAAGAGAAGGTATGGCACGCCAGGACGTGCTATATGCTCTCACAACGGGGGCTGCAAATTTTCTAGGGATCTCCCATAAAACAGGTGCTATTCGTGATGGTCTTCTTGCTGATTTTGTTATTTGGGATAAGCATCCATTAAATTTAGATGCACAGGTTGTCGCAACCTATATTAAAGGAACAAAAGTTTATGCACGGGAAGAAGGGTTTACACAATGATTATTTATCATCATGCAAAGTTTCATACAGTCAATGAGCAAAACGATACTTGTGAACAGTTATGGGTCGAAGATGGGCGTATTGTCTATATTGGACCAGCCAAAGAATTTCCCCCACAAGCAGAGCTAGTTGATCTACAGGGAGCTTATGTTACACCAGGGTTAATTGATATTCATGCCCATGTTGGAACATGGGCTGAAGTCACTGAAGACATTAATGATGCCAATGAATATAGCGAACCCTTTACACCTCTTATGCACGCTTTAGACAGTGTAGATATCCGACACTTTTCCTTTCAACATGCGTTAGAAGGGGGCGTAACCACTGTGCAAACTGGGCCAGGTAGTGCCAATGTCATTGGTGGTATTTGGAGCATTCTTAAAACAGCAGGACCTACCCTTTCCTCTCGTGTTCTAGTAGAGCGGAGCGGTTTAAAGGGGGCCCTAGGGGAAAATCCGAAAAACGTCTTTGGCAATCAGTATAAGCGCAAGCCGATGACTCGTATGGCCATTGCACAGCTTTTACGAGATGGTTTCCAACGTGCAAGTCAACTCAATGAACAACAACAAACTGAGCAAATTAAAGAAAATGCTGAGTTACGCCCGTTTATTGAGGTACTTCGAGGCGACATGCCACTTCGCCTTCACTGCCATAGAGCAGATGACATTATGACAGCAATTAGAATTGCCAAAGAATTTAATGTGAAGCTTCATTTAGAGCACTGCACAGAAGGCTATCTCATTGTGGATGCCGTTAAAGAAAGTGGATTCCATGCAACGCTTGGGCCCTATATGTTAACGCCATCTAAATACGAAACGCGTCATTCTACACCAGCAATTGCTGCCGTTTTTAAAGAACATAATATTCCATTTGCTATCATGACAGATCATCCATTTGTACCAATTCAATACTTAAAGTATTGTGCCACAGAAGCGATTCGTTATGGTTTAGATGAAGACACAGCCCTCAAAAGTATTACGATCAATGCAGCTAAGCTTGTACAGCTTGATCACCGCATTGGCAGCCTTGAGGAAGGCAAAGATGCTGATTTTGTTGTTTGGTCGCACCCTATTTTTGAAACAGAAGCAAAGGTTTTACAAACTTATGTAAATGGACAAAAATATTACGAAGCGGAGTGAGCGCAATGCAACATTCGAAAATTGCCGTTGTAACAATTGGTCAGGCACCTCGTAAAGATATGGCAGAGGATATACAGCAATTAAGAGAAGCAGGTTTACATGTTCATGAATTCGGTGTACTTGATTTACTATCCTCAGAGGAAATTGCTACACTTTCGCCTTCTCTTGAGGACTCAGATGTTTTAGTGACACTTCTTACCAATGGTCGACAAGTAAAGCTCAGTAAACAAAAGCTCATGCCTTATATTCAAAGCTGCATTGATGATCTACATGAATTCACTTGGATACTACTTATGTGTACAGGAGATTTTACGAATAAATTATCCTATAAAAATCTTTTACTACCTGATCGTATGATGACTAATTTAGTGAAGGGTTTACATACAGAATTAGCCATTGGTTTAATAGGCCCCGAACCCGAACAACATCGAACGGTTGCAGAGAAATGGCAAAAAGCACAGTTCGATGTAACTTTTTCAGCAAGCTCCCCATACCACTTTGATAACCAACATTTATTGTCAAAAGCACAACAATTAGAAGAGCAAGGAGCCGATTTGCTTATTCTTGATTGTATGGGCTATTCCACAACAATGAAAAACATGATTAAAGATCAACTCACTATCCCCATCATCGTCCCTCGAGAAGCGGTTTTTACAATTTTAAAAGCCATTTGTTAATAGAAGAAAAGGTCACTTCTGATTCAGTGACCTTTTCCCCTATTCGCTAGACACGCTTGTTGAAATAAGGAAGCTGCTCAACGAATGCCTTCGTATCATCATCTCCATATTCATGAACAAGTGCATATATTTTCATTAATCTTTTATCTATTTCATCATTTTCTCTGTCTTGGTGATACTGTATATACGGTAACTGTGCACGCCATGCATTCGAAATTTCTAACAGTTGCATTTGCTGAAAGATTCTCTCAAATACATCTAATGCTTGTCGATCTACATTGAGTTCGAAATTCCAAGGCCCTGCATATGGGTTGGTATAATACGTTCTATTGGCAAGTGAAAAATATACGCGCTGACGATCCATCTTTACGATTCACTCCTTTTTCCATAGTATGGAGTGATAGGTGGTGTTTTATTCGCTTTTATGTCAAACTTCCTTCACAATTAATAGGACCAGATAATTTATAATAGGTATGATGAATAAAGAACGGAGTGAATACTATGAGTTTAACTACGCTCTTAATAGTCGCAGTTATCATCGTTATTTTAATCACCATTGCGACAATTATCAGTGTCAACCGTGCCTATGCCTTTAAACATACTGTTGATGAAAAACCGAAGCAAAACTATCATCAAGAGGAAAATTAAATACCATTACTGAATTTGGAGTGAAAGAAATGGGCGTACCTTTACCAATTATCATTATGATTGCGATGATGATGCTAATGTTTGGTGTTTCTGTCATTATCATTATGAAGAAAAAAAATAATATTTTTACACAAACAATTGATCCAAAGCCTGAACAACATACGTCTCAGCAAAAGGAAGAGCAACGATGAAATACCCCTTTATTTGGCTCATCCAGTTTTATAGAAAGTTTATTTCACCTATGACGCCACCTACTTGTCGTTTTCATCCTACCTGTTCTTCTTATGGGCTCGAAGCTTTTCAAAAGCACGGTGCATTCAAAGGCTTCCTCTTAACCATTACACGTATATCCAAATGCCATCCATTTCATCCTGGTGGCTTTGATCCTGTGCCTGAAAAATGGCCTTCGAAAAAGAATTAATTTCGGAGGGCATTTTTTTCTTGTACTTTTTTAAGTTGTGCGTTATTATAATAACTGTTCTAAAAAATAAATCGTAATGATTACTATTTAAGAGAGGTATCTTACTTATATGAAAAAACTATCTGTATTATTGTTAGTTGCAGTTCTTGCTTTATTTACTGCCGCTTGTGGAGACAAATCGTCCACATCCCAAAAGACTGAGGAAAAAGATAAATTAAGTATTTATACAACGGTTTATCCATTAAGCTATTTTGCACAGCGCATTGGTGGAGATTATGTTGAAGTAGCTTCTATTTACCCAGCTGGTGCGAATGAACACACCTTCGAGCCAACTCAAAAAGATATGATGAAATTAGCAGATGCTGATATCTTTTTCTATATTGGCTTAGGACTTGAAGGCTTTGTAGAAAACGCTAAAAAAACTTTAGCGAACGAAGATGTCACAATGATGGCAACTGCTGATGACGTTTCAGATGATAAATTAGCTGTAAGCACAGGACATGTTCATGCAGAAGAGGAAGAACATGAAGCAGACGCTCATGATGAGCATGAGCACGGTACAACCGAGGAAGAGCATGAACATGAAGGTGAAGAACATGGACATGATGAGCATGAGCATGGCGATATCGATCCGCATGTTTGGTTATCTCCTACAATTAGTCAAGACTTAGCATTGGCTATCAAAAACACACTAGTTGAAAAAATGCCAGCTCAGGAGGCAACTTTTAACACAAATTATGATGCATTAGTAAAAGAATTACAGGATTTAGATCAAGATTTCGAAGCAATGACTGACAAAGCACAAAATAAAACATTCTTTGTATCCCATGCTGCATTTGGCTATATTGCTGGTCAATACGGCTTAACTCAAGTGCCGATTGCTGGCTTGAATTCACAAAATGAGCCATCTCAAAAGGAATTAACAAAGATTGTAGACAAAGCAAATGAATTGCACATTCACTATATTTTATTTGAGCAAAATGTCTCTTCCAATTTAGCAGAGATTATTCAAAAAGAAGTTGGTGCAGAATCTCTTGTCTTGCATAATTTAAGCGTATTAACAGCTGATGATGAAAAAAATAAGGAAACCTATTTCACATTGATGCAAAAAAATATTCAAACATTAGAAAAAGCTTTAAGCGTTCAATAATATGAGTAAGGAGGTGCCCCTCTATTGGGACACCTCCTTTATTATGACGTATTTTTCTTGTGGCATCCGTTTTTCCGTTCGATAAAAAGACCCTAGCCACTTCATTGTTTTTTGCTTAGTCACATGCTTAGCTTTTGGCTGAAGGACAACAAAAGCCATTATACTACTTTCTACTAGCATAGGTGGCCACTCAGTAAAGTTAAACTGAACTAAATTGTCTTGTTTATTTGTTTTTTGAGTAACAAGCTTCATCGGCTGCTCCACTAATGGTTGTACGGCTAACCGATTTTCTCCGATGATTGATAACCCCATAATTTCATTCAATTGATGTTGTATAGGTGACGCTAAACTTTGTCTTTTTGTTTCTTCCTGTAAATCTATATATTTTTCGCTTGTTGCAGCAGGGAAACTTGCATAATCCCATGTATGATCTTGTGCTAATTGGCGATCCGACACTAAAAAATATTGATAGCGAACTTCTCCTTTACGATCAGGCAAAGGGTCATCCCATGTCACATCAATATGATACCAAGCATGATCAAGTTTCACTAATACCCAGGCATGTAGCTGTTCTCCTACTTTTCCTGGTACATATTGTACCTCAAAACCCAGCATTTCTAACATTCGATATAGCACTAAAGCATATGCCTGACAGACGCCCTTATTCTCCGTTAATAATGTATATGGAGAATATTGACTTCCTTCTGTTTCCTTAGAGTATTCCGCGGACAATACAATAAAATCATGTGCAGCCTGTAGTTTTTCTATGTCACTTAATCCATGCATAGGTGCAATAATATTTTCCAAAGTTTGCTCGACAAATAACGCCTCTGTTTGTGATAGATGGTACGTAAATGCAAAGGCAATGACAATATTATTGCTATAACCTTCGTACTTCCATTGGAAACTTGAAATATTAGTATAAATATAAGAGTTTTCAATTGCATTTTTAGTAATTTCTGTTAGTTCATCTTTTATCTCGGCTAAGTCACCAGTATAACGAATCGAGAATTCGGATGATAGATGCATAACTTCTTTATTAATGAGAGATTGTAGTGTTTCAATTGAATGAGCTGTTGCTACATCTTCTTTTTCATAGTTTGCAAATACTTGCACATGACTCATTTGTAGAACAAATAATATAATGACAACATTATATATATATTTCCTCATATGAGTCATTCTCCTTTACTAAATAGTTTATGCCTCTCTTTTTTTATTATGTTAATAAATGATTAATTTCATGCTAAAAGTTCAAATAAAAAAGAAGCCTTCCTTTTTAGAAGACTTCTTTCACGAAGTTTTTATTGTAATAATTTCCGTCTCAACAATTTATCCGCACCATTGCGCGGAAGACTGTCTGTAATAATCATTTCTTTAGGCACTTTATATTTAGCAAGTTTCTGTAAACAAAAGGCCTTTAGTTGCTCAACAGATACCTGCTCATTTAACACGATAAATGCAATGGGTACCTGACCCCATTGTTCATCAGGCATACCGCATACACCCGCCTCTTTGACAGCTGGGTGTGTGAGTAGTACATTTTCTATTTCTGCAGGATAAATATTTTCTCCCCCTGAAATGATTAAATCTGCCCTTCGATCAATGACGAATAAATAACCCTCTTCATCCACATAACCAATATCACCTGTATGAAGCCAGCCAGCCTTCGTTGCATTTTTTTGTGCAAAACGTCCAATATAGCCAGGTGTGACATGAGGACCTCGTATGCAAATTTCCCCTTCACCTTTAGCATTTGGCTCAGCAATCATTATTTGATTAAAAAATAAAGGCTTTCCAGCAGAACCAATTTTCCTCATAGCATCTTCACTTGCCAATGTGGCTGTTTGTGAGGAGGTTTCTGTCATCCCATACGTTTGTGCGACAGCTAAATTTAACGCATGTGCTCTCGCTAAATAATCAACGGGAACAGGTCCACCTCCAGCTAACATTAACTTAAAATAAGATGACGCTTTCGCATTGCGTTGCTCTAGCGTATGTAGAATTCGTTCCAAGGTCACCGCTACAACAGACATATGGGTGACATCCCCATCCATAATATTTTGTGCGATAGATTCCACATCAAATTTCTCATATAAAAAGATCTGATTTCCATATAGCAGTGAACGCACTAAAATGGAGAACCCACTAATATGGAATAAAGGGACCGCGCATAGCCAAACGTCCTGAGCCTGTAGCCCAATATTTAAAACGGAGGCAGTGGCACTAGCCTGATGATTTCCAACTGTTTGGCGAACCCCTTTTGGGAAGCCGGTTGTACCAGACGTATACATAATAGTTGTTGTTTGATGAAGAGGCCATTCCTTGACAATATCTACTGCACCCTCTGCACCCTTTTCAATTGCTGAAAATAAATGATAGGTTGTTTCAAATGGTAGCTTTTCTACATCCTCATCGGCAACTAATACCGCTACAGCCTCTGAATCCTCTAGCTGATAAGCCAGCTCATCCTGTGATAGTCTACGATTAAGCATCACCATTTCACATTGCAGATGCATGCAGGCATACATCATGATTACAAGCTCAGGCTTACTTGGCCCCATAATAGCAATTCGATCACCCTGTTGAATACCGAGTGTCACTAATTGTCGAGCACGTTTTATCGATTCATCATTCAATTCTTGAAAAGTCCAGCTTTGCTTTTTAAAAGTAAGTGCCTTACGGAAAGGTGTTAAATAAGCTCTTTGTAAAATCCAGTTAGGATACATCTTTGTCACTCCAATCACCCTACATCTTAACGCTTTCCCATCTAGTTTGTCTATTATCCATGTAGTATCTAGCTTTTTAGTGAATACCTCTATCCTTCACCTCTTGAGTTCTATCCGCTACTTTGAGAGTTTTATCCACCTCTTAGCCACTTCTATCCCCTATTTTTATCTTCACTCTGTTCAAGACATATAAAAAGCTCGTATCTCCAAAAGATACGAGCTTTAAACCCCATACTAATCAAGGGAATCTTGGGAATTGACCGAAATCTGGTTGACGTTTTTCTTTGAATGCATCGCGGCCTTCTTTTGCTTCATCAGTTGTGTAGTAAAGAAGTGTAGCGTCTCCAGCCATTTGTTGAAGACCTGCTAAACCATCTGTATCTGCATTCATCGCTGCTTTTAAGAAGCGTAGTGCAGTTGGTGACATTTGAAGCATTTCTTCACACCATTGAACTGTCTCATCTTCCAATTGCGCATAAGGCACAACTGTATTGACTAAGCCCATATCAAGTGCTTGTTGTGCATCGTACTGACGGCATAGGTACCAAATTTCGCGTGCCTTTTTATGACCAATAATACGAGCAAGATAGCCTGAGCCATAACCAGCATCGAATGAACCTACTTTTGGTCCAGTTTGTCCAAAGCGAGCATTGTCAGCTGCAATTGTTAAGTCACAGACAACATGTAAAACGTGACCTCCACCAATTGCGTAGCCAGCTACCATTGCTACTACAGGTTTTGGAATTACACGGATTAAACGTTGTAAATCAAGAACGTTTAGACGTGGAATTTCATCTTCTCCTACGTAGCCACCGTGACCGCGAACTTTTTGGTCTCCGCCTGAGCAGAAAGCATGTTCACCTTCACCAGTTAGAATAATAACACCGATATTTTTATCATCGCGTGCACGTGAGAATGCGTCAATCATTTCCATTACCGTTTTTGGGCGGAATGCATTACGCACTTCTGGACGGTTAATCGTAATTTTTGCGATACCGTTATAGAACTCATACTTAATGTCTTCATAAGTATGTAATGTTGTCCATTGACGTGTCATTGAATTGCCTCCTATATCATTAAATTCGTCTCGTTTCTAGCGAGGCGCTAACGTAATCGTATATTACGTTAAATACTCCTCTACTATTGTAGCAAACTCAGCGGGATTTTCCACATGAATTGCATGTCCAGCGTCATTTACTGTTAAATGCTTAACAGTATTTAATAGCGGTTTCATTTCTAGTGCAATTTTACAAAATTTCTCATCCAATGAACCTGTAATTAACAGGACAGGTATTTCTAGTTGCGACAATCTATCCCAATTTGAAGGTTGAACGCCTGTCCCGATACCTCTCAAGCTACCAGCAAGTCCCTCTTCCTTCTGTGATAGTCGCTCTTCTCGAATAGTTTCTCTTACAGTTTTAGGTAGACGTTGCTGTGAAGCAAAAAGCGGTATGCTTTCCCAAGCATTGACAAAGGACAGTACACCATTCGTCATTATTTTTTGCGCTAGTGCTTCATCTCGCTTACAACGTTCATTTTGCTCTTCCATTGTTCGCAAGCCAGGAGATGCACTTTCTAAAATTAGCTGATGTATACGAGCTGGATACGAAATGGCATAGGATAAAGCGATTCTTCCACCCATTGAATAGCCTAACAGCGTAAATTTCTCTAAATGAAGCTGGCAAAATAGTTCTTCTAAATCCTGTAATTGCTCCTCCATAGAAAAACGCTGTACGTGCTGTGGAATAGCTGTTTGACCATGTCCGATTAAATCAACAGCAATAACACGCACATGAGGTAGAGCTTGTGCTAGATTATGCCATGTTGCTGAGCTACCGGTAAATCCATGTAAGGCAACGACTGTATATTCACCTTTTTCATTCCATATGTCGACATGGGTTTCAAGCCCACGAATCATCCACTTTGTCATACTTTTAACTCCGCATTAATTCGATTCCATAGACCTCGATGTGCATTCACATTCTCGGTTCTATCTGTAAATATTTCAACTAATCGTAAAGAATGGTTTTTACATGTTGAAAATTTCTCAGAAAGCTCCGATATTGTTTCGACACGTACATAGTCCATATCATACATATGTGCAATGTCACGGAATTCAAGGGCTGTTGGTGTGCCAAATAAATCCTCATAGTGATCTTCAACAGTTGACTGTGGTAAATAAGAAAAAATACCACCACCATCATTATTCATCACAATAATCGTTAAGTTACATTCCTGATATCTGGAAGCAATGAGTCCATTCACATCATGCAAAAAGGCTAAATCACCAATCAGTAAATAACTTTCTCGATTATTTCCCTGACTGAAACCGATTGCTGTTGATACGACACCATCAATCCCGTTCGTTCCTCGATTGGCAAAAACACGTAAATCTTTCGGTGTAGCCAATAAAAATGTATCAATATCTCGTACTGGCATACTACTGCTAACGAAAATATCACTACCGTCAGGAATCATTTTGAGTAAACGACTGACTATAGCCCCTTCATCTTTTTCTACCTCTGCGTATTGTTCAATAAACATAGAAGCAAGCTGATTTGCTTTTTGCCATTCGGCTAAGTATGTTTTCTCGATAGCCGTTTCAGTGATAGCTAATTCTGTTAGCCACTGATCGACATTCGCATGAATAAAATGCGTAGATACGCCTGTAGCATCTCTAAACATAGGGTCTTCATCGATAATCACATACGCATTTGGACGTGACTTTGTAATAAATTGCATTATAAACTTCGAAACTGGTTGTGCCCCTATTCGGATTACTGTATCTGGTTGTACCAGTGCTTTGAAGTCATCACTCTTCATAAGGGCATCATAGGTTGTCACGATATATGGTAAACAATCCTCTGGTACGGATGTACGCATATTCGATAAACTTTCAACAATGACAGGCCACTTCAGCTGACGTACAAATTCCCAAACTATGGATAATTCTGTACCAAGAGCTAACTCACCAATGATCATAAAACCTCTTTTAGTTGATTGTATAATAGAGGATAGTTCCTGTTGATCCCCGCGTGTTGGGGTTAATTGTCCCATACTGCTGTGCTTAAACGTCACTGCTGGTAGCTCCTGCTGTAAATCAATTAATAGTGGTTCACGGAAAGGTACATTAATATGGACTGGTCCAAAAGGTGCGCTCGTGGCAATGGCTACCGCACGAGCAAGATGACGCTCAATAAAAGGCAATGTTGGTTCAGCACCATCTGCTAACGGAAAATCAACACTCCACTTCACATGTGAACCATATAAATTGGGTTGGTTGATAGCCTGTGGAGCGCCTACCTCACGTAATTCATGTGGGCGATCAGCTGTTATAATGATTAATGGTACACGTGCATAGCTTGCCTCCACAATCGCAGGAAAATAGTTAGCTGCTGCTGTACCAGATGTACATAAAAGAACCACAGGCTTAGTAGTTGCCTTAGCAAGCCCTAGCGCAAAGAATGCTGCTGAGCGCTCGTCTACCTGCCGATACATTTTTACTTGTTTAGTAGAAGCAACCGCATAAGCAAGCGGTGTTGAACGTGAGCCTGGACTAACGACAACATTCTCTACACCAGCTTGCACTAGCGATGCGACCATTTTATAAACATAATCTGTTAGTATTTTTCGTTCACTCATGTAATTGTCCCCCTAGCGCACGAAGCATTGGACGGAATTTTACTAATGTTTCTTCATATTCAGATTGCGGCTCTGAATCTGCGACGATTCCACCGCCTGCATATAAATAAGCTTTATCATTTAGTAAGGCTGCTGAACGTATGGCAACTGCAAACTCACCGTTACCCTCTGCATCTAGCCAGCCTATTGGCGCAGCATACAGTCCCCGATTCATCGGCTCATATTTACGGATGGCTGCCAATGCTTCTTTGCGTGGTACACCACCTAAAGCGGGTGTTGGATGTAATGATTTAGTCAATTGTAAGATTGTTGCATCCTGATTTAACTGACCTTCAACAGGCGTATACAGATGTTGAATATCTCGTATTTTTAACAAGCGTGGTCTATCTGGCACCGTCATGTCCACACAATTTTTACGGAATGTTTCCGCAATCATATCCACAACATACTGATGTTCTCCGCCATTTTTAGGGTCATTTAATAAACTTTGTCCAAAAGCCTCATCTTCCTCTGCAGTCTTACCTCGTTTAATTGAGCCAGCAACACAAGAAGAAAATGCTCGACCATCTTCTACTTTCACAAGTCGTTCAGGTGATGCTCCGAAAAATAATAAATTTCTATGCTCTAAACCAAATAAATAGCTTTCTGGTTGTTCATGAATAATTTGAGAAAGTACTTGTGGTGCGGATACATACTCTTTAAATTGCAAAGCAAGTGATCGTGCAATGACCACTTTATCTGCCTTTTTCTGTTTAATTAATGCTGTCACTTGATCGATTGAGACTAAATAAGGCTCTTTATATGGTTCAAAATAACTTATGATTTCAGGTTTTGTATACGTTTTCACTTCTTTAACCTGAGCTGCATGGATTAAATGATCGCGCTCTTTTCTTAGCGCTTCGAACTGATCCTCAGCCTGTTGGTCTTGTGTCAAAAGGTGAATACTTACGTATGCTTTATCATCGCGTATCACCAGTTGAAACGTTGCTAATGCAAAATATGCCTCTGGGAAATCCGTCCATTCCCCGTCTACATTATTTTGAGGATCAAATGTAAAACCGCCAAACAAAATTGGTTGTAACGCTTGTTGACCTTTTGGACAGTTTTTCGTTATGTTTTTCCATTCCGCTTCAACTGCATCAAAGCGGTTTTCTTTAGCGTTGTTTTGAATAGTATGAGCATGTCCTAGCCCAACTAATGTCATTGTTTTTTCTCTATTTTGCCAATAAAATCGTTCACCTTTATAACATTCCTCGCCAGCTGCATAGAACGCCAGTGCAGATAGGCGACTTACTTCAATTGTTTCCATATAAAAATGAAGGCTTTGGCCCAAAGAGTCCACTTCTACTTCTGTGGCTTGGTACCACTTCTGTTGCATGAAAATTACCTCCGTTGTTGCAATGTACATAATGAATGATGGTTAAATAACACATCATATTTTAGTTGGCAACACGTTATTCGTACTGTTGCTAATTGTTCTTTTTTATTTTCAGTTCATAAATGCATGTTCTATTGTATCACTTTTTTTCATTAAACAGTATGTAATAAGCTGTGAACCTACCCATTTTCTCAATCTTCGTTTAAAATAAGAAGAGTCGACAACATTTGAAGGAGAGAAAGACCTTATGACCAAAGTCATTGAAGCTGATAGGGGTTTTAAAGTGTGGTGGCATTTAACACGTCCACATACTTTAACCGCTTCATTTGTTCCTGTATTCCTAGGAACAGCAATTGCCTTAGCAATTGAAAAAGAAACAATTGATTTTGGACTATTTTTTGCTATGCTCATTGCAAGTATGCTTATACAAGCAGCAACGAATATGTTCAATGAATATTATGATTACAAATTAGGATTAGATAACGAGCATTCCGTCGGGATTGGCGGAACGATTGTCCGTCATGGTGTACAGCCAAAAACAATTATGATGATTGCATTAAGCTTTTATGCTATTGCCATGCTTCTTGGCATTTACATATGTGCCTCAACATCTTGGTGGTTAGCTGTTGTCGGACTTGTTTGTATGCTTATTGGCTTTTTATATACAGGTGGACCATACCCAATCGCCTATTCGCCATTTGGTGAAATTGTTTCTGGCGCAGTAATGGGGATGGGCATTGTATTAATTGCCTTCTATATTCAAGCGCTTACAGTAACATTAGATGCTGTCTTGCTCTCTGTACCAAGCATGATTTTAGTCGGTGCCATTATGCTATCGAACAATATACGTGATATTGTTGGCGATACAGAAGGCGGACGAAAAACCTTAGCTATTTTGGTAGGACGTGATAATGCAATTTCCGTGTTATCAGGCTTTTTTATCGTCTCTTATTTATGGGTGATTGCTCTTGTAGCAGTTGATGGTATTACTTTTTGGGCATTAATCATCTTCCTAAGTATTCCAAAACCATTACGTGCCATTCAAATTTTCCGAGACAAAAAAGAAGCCAAAGAGGTAATGCCTGCGATGAAATATACAGCGCAAACAAATACATTCTTCGGCTTCCTATTAGGAATCGGTTTATTAATTCATTATTTCTTTTATTAAGATGCGGCAGCCTTAACGGGTTGCTGCTTTTTTTACATAGCGTCGGAAATTTTGGCTTGCAATACCATACACTTCTTCATCTGAAAAGCGTGTACGTAATGCCTCTAGTAAATTTTGTGCCTCTCCTGCATGGGCTAAGCCACTGACAGTCCTATCAATCCCATCAAAATCGGAGCCTAATCCAATATGCTCCACACCTACCAGTTTAGCTAAATGCTCCACATGCCCCACTAAATGGTCTAGTGTTGCACCTTTGCCTATAAAGAGTGGGAAATAAACTACATGGATATGTCCTCCCGCCTCAACAAGTGCCTTTGCCTGGGCATCAGTTAAGTTACGCGGGTGATCACATAGTGCACGTGCATTACTATGGCTTGCAATAATATGCTTTGCAAGCGGCAAGACATCCCAAAAGCTTTGCTCATTTAGATGGGACACATCAATAATAATATCGCGTTCATTTAATAATTGTATAACTGCTTTACCAAATGGCTTTAAACCAAGAGTTGCATCCTGTTCAGCACCATGGGCAACAGCATTTTCTTCATTCCATGTTAAACCTACCAACTTCACCCCTGCATCCAGTACAGCTGTCAGTTTTGTTAAATCTTCGCCAATGGCACTACAGCCCTCTAGGCTTAAAATGGCTCCTATTTCGTGTGGAGCTAATTGATCTAACTGTGCCCAACCTGTAATATGCACCATGCCCTCTGTTTGTAATACGTGAGTATGGAATGCTTCGATTTGGCGCATGACCTCAAGAAATTGTAGACTTTGTGGGATTGTTGGGTCAATAAAGATAGCGAATACTTGAGCCTCTACTTGCCCTAATTGCAATCTTTTTTGATTAGCATGTATTCGCACATCCTCAGCAAAATTTGCCTTTTCAAGAGTAGTTAACTTTAAAAGCGCATCACAATGTAAATCAATAATCTTCATATCCTCACCTCTACAGTTATTATACTGCTTCTGCGAGGAAAAACTTACTAAATTTTATCCTGTGGTGTATCAGAAGAGCCGTATTCCTCCAGCTCAATAAAATCATCTGATTTTGGTGTTGAAGAAAGAACATCTTCTTCCACTGGTCGTAAATTGTCTTCTTTCTTTTCTGCATGTTCCACACAAGTCAGAGCTTGCGGCATTGCCTCTAAGCGACCAATCGGAATTTCCTTACCACAGACGGTACAATTGCCATATGTACCGTCTGCCATTGCTTGAAGAGCTTCTTTTATTTCCTCAGCATTTTCACCACGATGCTCATCAATAGCCATTTCTGTAAGCTGATCCGTTAAATCACTAGCATTATCAGCTGGATGATTATCATAATTCGATAATTCTGTCGCTTGAGGTCGCTCTGATTCTTCTATTCGTTGTTCTATTTCTTGTAATTCTTGCTCTAGTTGTCTTTTTAATTGTTGCATTACTTGTTGATCCACAATAATCTCCTCCTCATGCTTTCATTTTTTCCTATTTTACGATTTCTAAAACATGTCAGCATAAGGAAGACCTATTTACTTACTTGTATAAGCTATAATGGCGTCATGCAAAAATTGCGCTGCTCCTGTTTCACCACGTTCATCATAATAAGCTGTAAAGCGTTCATCAGCAATATACATTTGTGCCAGCCCTGCATGTGCCTCTTTGGAATACTCTTTCCACGTAAAGTTGAGCCAGCGTTTATGCAACTCTGCAACTTCCATCGCAATGTCACTTGTAGTATCTCCAAGTTTCATTGCCTCTGCTAAACGTTCAAACATTTGCTGTTCTAGCTGTTGCATCGCTTGATATTGTTGCTCCGTCATGTTCATAAGCTTAGCATTGGATGCATCCACTGTTTCATTCCCATATTTCTCACGGATTTCTTTGCCGTACTGCTTTTCGTTATTCTCAATTAACTTTTCTTTAAAGCCTTTAAATTTTTCTTCATTAGACATTGGTTGTTCCTCCTCAATGGATTGTATTGTTTTTTCTACTGTCTGTAAGATCGTTTCCAACTGCTCTTTGCGTTGAAGCAAAGCAGCTCTATGTGTTTTGAGCGCCTCAGCATGCTGAAAATTTGGTGCTTGAATAATAGCCTGAATTGTCGCTAATTTCATATCCAAAGCACGGTAAAATAAAATCTGCTGCAACATATCGACCTCCCATTGGCCATAAAATCGATAACCTGCCTCATTGGTTCTTGCTGGTTTCAGCAATCCAATTTCATCATAATAACGCAATGTTCTTGTACTAACGCCCGATAGTTGAGCAAGCTCCTGAATGGTATATTCCATCTCATCACCTCCACTAATGCTACTGTAAGCTTTGACGCAACGTTAAGGTCAAGAGTTAAAATAAAAAAATTTAATTAAACTTAATTATACTTTCAAATCCTTTTACAAAAGGAAAATAGCAAACTAGTAAATCACTAGTTTGCTATTGATTCGCATATTTCCCATGCCATACTATTTCTCGATAACTCTCTTTATCTGTATCACCCTCTGTATTAATAAACAGCACCCTTGCCTGTTCATTTAGGTGCAAGGCATGTTTTAATTCCTTATATTGTTCATTAGTCATTATTTCATAAAAGCAACCAAATGGCGCCGCTCCTGATTCACCAGCTATAATGCGAGTGTCTGTAGCTAAAGGATTTCCTAGAACGCGCATACCTGTTGCTGCTATTTCTTCCTCACAGGAGATACTTATTTTTGTGTAGGCTTTTAAGATTTGCCAAGCCTGTGGATTCGGTTCACCACAAGCAAGACCTGCCATTATAGTTTGCATCTCCCCACCAACAGTGACAAATTGATCTGTATTTTTCTTAAAGCTTTCATAATAGCAATTAGCGACATGTGGCTCAACCAAGACAAATGTAATATCCTGCTCATAGTATTGCTGTAAAAATGCTACTACCGCTCCGGCAAAGGACCCCACACCAGCTTGCAAAAATACATGTGTTGGGGCTTGCCGTATCTGTTCAACAATCTCCTGTACAAGGGTTGTGTACCCCTGCATAATCCATAATGGAATTTCATCATAGCCTTGCCACATTGTATCCTGAATCAAAACCCAACCATTTTCTAGTGCAAGCTGTGAGGTATAACGAACAGTATCGTCATAATTCATTGTCGTAATTTCAGCAAAAGCCCCTTCACTTTTAATATGCAGTAACCGCTCAGCGGCGCTACCAGCTGGCATATATATTCTTGCTTGAAAACCCAGTTCTCTTGCAGCCCATGCCACACCACGACCATGATTTCCATCAGTCGTTGAAATAAATGTTAAATTGCCTACTTGCGCTCTTACTTCTGGAGTTTTTAACTGTTCAAACGATAGCTCCTCTATATTCCTTCCAAGCTTATTGGCAACATATTGCGCAATTGCATAAATACCTCCTAAAACTTTAAAGGCATTTAAACCAAATCGATAAGATTCATCTTTAATCATAATTTTTTCTACATCTATATATGAAGATAGTGCCTCAAGATGATGGAGTGGTGTCTTCTCAAATTGCTCATATGTACGCTGAAATTGACCAACTTTCCTCACTTGATCTAGTGAAAAATATGGAAGTATTGCTGTTGCTTGTTTTATATGATCTTGCTCTAAATAATGCTGATTATAAACCCACCTTAATTTTTCCTTCATCGCCATCCCCCTCAATTTACGGTCAATATCTACATCATAGTCTATCTAACTTACAAGTACCAGGAGAGTATATATTAGGAAGTAAAAAAACTATACATTTATCGAACATCGATAAATGTATAGTTTATAAAAAAATTATTTAACAAAGATTTCTTTCACTTGATCTAGCATAATATTCGCAGCTAAAATGCCTCCAGCCGTATTCCAAATGACATCATCCACCTTATGTGCATTGCCTTTTTGGACTGCTGTTAAGTTTTTCCAAAGCGGGTCTTGTGTCCACTCTTGTTCAGTTGCTAGTGCTGAATCATCGCCTGTTGGCATGTACGTGAAGTAGAAAATAACATCCCCATCCATTTGAGGGATCGCTTCTTTCCCTACTTCAATCGCTAAGTTTCCTAGTTTAGCATTATCTTTAAATAAATCTGCTTGCGCTGCAACACGTTTAAATCCTAAAGCATCAAAAATCACACCTGAGAATGAATCTGTGTAATAGATACGAGATTTATCGGCCATAAAGCGTACAAACGAAACTTCTTGGTTGGTTTGTTCTCCAAGTTCTTCTTTCAGAGCTTGTAACTTATCTTCGTAAGCTTTTAGAACTTCTTCACCTTTTGTTTCTTGATTTACTGCTTTAGCGTATAATTTAAAATTCTCTTTCCAGTCACCACGTAATGTATCAGAAAACACAGTTGGAGCAATTTTGCTAAGTTTAGCATAATCTTTTTCTTGTCGTAATTTATTGCCAATGATTAAATCTGGCTTTAAAGAAGCAATTTTTTCGATATTTATTTCATGTTCAATACCGACAACCTCTACACCTTCCATTTGATCCTTGATGTGATCATACCATGGATCGCCTGTCCAAGATTGAACAGCACCTACTGGTTTAATACCTAGAGCTAATAATGCTTCTGTTCCTTCATTAGTTAAAACAACGATACGTTTTGGTGTGTCTTTTACTTCAGTTGTCCCCATTGCATGGTCAACACTGTAAGCATTGCTTTCTTTTGTACTTTCTTCTTTGGCATTATCTTTAGAAGTACCGCATGCTGCCAGAACAAAAATAGCAACCACAGCTAGTAAAACTAATAGTTTTTGAAAAGCTTTTTGCACCTTTTCTTCCTCCATTGTATATGATAAAATATTTAAGCATATTTGACGAGAATGAAAATCACTTTCATCTGTCTAAGAACGATATTAATCGTATTGTATGTAACTATCAATGTCAATAACTAATTTAATAATTTTCCAAGAAAAGAGTACACGTTAAATATGATATTAAAAAATAATTATTCTAAAATGATTGCTTTACTAGTAGGAGTCATACTATTACTTCTTTCTATGGGGATCAGTATTGTGTATGGTTATGCAAATACTTCTATTCAAACTACGTATGAATCTTTTAGACAATTTAACAATTCAAATGAGCATCTTATTATTCAAAATGTTCGAATTCCAAGAGCTCTTATTGCCAGTTGCGTTGGTGCTTCATTAGCTATTACAGGCGTGCTTATGCAGACCTTAACGAAAAATCCATTAGCCTCTCCTGGAATTTTGGGCATTAATGCAGGAGCAGGCTTTGCTGTTGTCTTTGCCATGATTTTTTTCCACATTTCAAGCTTGCAATCTTTTGCGTGGATTGCATTTCTTGGTGCAGCAATCGCTGCTTTATCCGTTTATGGAATTAGTTTCTCAGGTAGAGATGCTGTTACTCCAGTGAAAATAACTTTAGCTGGTGCTGCCATCAGTGCCCTATTTGCATCATTTACGCAAGGTTTACTCGCTACAAATGAAGCAGAGCTTGATCAAGTTTTGTTTTGGTTAGCAGGTTCTGTACAAGGTAGAAAACTTGAAATTCTACTATCTGTTCTACCGTATCTAGTAATTGGGTGGATTGCTGCCCTCATCATTTCCCCCAAAATGAATATTCTTGCTCTTGGCGATGATGTAGCAAGAGGTCTTGGTTTACGTTTAGGACTTATGAAGATATTGGTCGGTCTTATTGTTATTTTTTTAGCAGGGGGAGCAGTTGCAATTGCTGGCCCCATTGGTTTTATAGGGATTGTCGTTCCCCATTTTGCGCGCAAGTTTGTCGGCACTGATCATCGATGGCTTATTCCTATGGCTGCTTTACTTGGGGGGATACTTTTATTGCTGGCTGATGTTGCGGCTCGTTATATTATCATGCCACAAGAAGTTCCAGTAGGCGTCATGACTGCTATGATTGGCACACCATTCTTTATTTACCTTGCGCGAAAAGGTGGAAAAAAATAATGAAACATGTAAAAACAATTCGTTTACTTCAACAAAAAATTTCATTTTTAATAGATGTACAAGCTATAAAAAAATTAACAGTGATTTGCATACTAACTCTTGCCGTTTTCTTTCTTAGTGCATCATTTGGTGATTCATTCATCAATCCATTTAAAGTTTTACAAGCTTTTTTTGGTTACGGCTCAGATTTTGATCAACTGATTATTATTGATTTTCGAATGCCTCGAATTTTCATGGCCTTGTTTGCTGGAATGGCATTAGCCGTCGCAGGTGCAGTTTTACAAGGAATCATTAAAAATCCACTTGCCTCACCTGATATAATCGGCATATCTGCTGGTGGTGGGGCAGCGGTTGTTGGTTTCTTAGCCATTTTCAGTGATTCTAATCACTCTTTAACAGTTAGTATAGAGTGGTTGCCATTAGCAGGATTCATAGGGGCTACTATCGTCGGATGTATAGTCTACCTATTTGCTTGGAAAGATGGTGTCACACCAAATCGTCTTGTCTTAATCGGTATTAGCGTGTCGGCATTCATGCAAGCAATTACTACAATGTTAATGATTATCGGCCCAATTTATCAAGCAAGTGAAGCGAATAAATGGATTACGGGTAGTGTCAAAAGTTCGGATTGGGATCAAGTACAAATCGTTGTTCCATTGATTATTGTACTTCTACTTATCACCTTTTTTATTACTCGGCAGTTAAATGTTCAAGAATTAGGTGATGATACAGCATCAAGCCTAGGGCAACCTGTTCAAAAAACACGCCTTTACTTAATTCTATTATGTTCCAGTTTAGTAGCGAGTGCCATAGCATTTGCTGGTGCTATTGGGTTTGTAGGATTAATGGCTCCTCATATTGCACGACGCATTGTTGGTTCATCGTTCGGTGTACTTATTCCAGCATCCGCTGCAATTGGTGCATTGCTTGTAATGGTTGCAGATATTATAGGTCGTACAGCATTTAGCCCATTAGAAGTACCCGCAGGCGTCTTTACTGCTGCTATCGGTGCTCCTTACTTTATTTATTTATTATTTAGAAACCCTAAAAAATAAAGGAGTCTATACTACATGACTGAATCTTTATTAACCAAATCTCTAACATTAAGTTATGGTGATTTCAATATTATCGAAGATCTCAATTTATCTATTCCTTTGAATGAAATTACTGTATTAATCGGAGCGAATGGCTGTGGTAAATCCACACTCTTACGCTCCATTGCTCGATTATTAAAACCTAAAAAAGGCTCCGTTTTATTAGACGGTGAGGATATTTTTAAATTATCAACAAAACAAGTGGCTAAAAACCTCTCTATTCTTCCTCAATCTCCTGTTGCACCAGAAGGCTTAACTGTCCTACAACTTGTGAAACAAGGTCGTTATCCTTACCAAAGTTGGCGACAACAGTGGACTGAAAAAGATGAAGAAATCGTTTTAAACGCTTTAAAAGCTACAGGTACCGAGCATTTACAAGATAGACCAGTAGATGAGCTATCAGGGGGACAACGTCAACGTGCTTGGATAGCTATGACGCTTGCTCAAGATACAGATATCATTCTTTTAGACGAGCCTACGACATACTTAGATTTAACTCATCAAATAGACGTTTTAGATTTACTATTCGAATTGAACCAACAGCAAAAGAGAACTATTGTTATGGTACTACATGATATTAATCTTGCTTGTCGCTATGCCGATCATATTATTACAGTGCGTGACCGTGGTGTCTATCGTCAAGGGAAACCAGAAGAAATTATGACCACTGATTTAGTTAATCATGTGTTTGAACTTGATTGCCAAATGACGACAGATCCAATCTTTGGTACACCTCTTTGCATCCCATATGGAAAAGGACGAAAAATTTAATCACTAATTTAAAAAACAACAAGCCTACACAGTTTAATCATTCTGTGTAGGCTTTCATTTATTATAGCTATGTTATAAATCTAAATATCAAGTAAATTAAAAAGTGCAGTAGATGTAAATTCATCTACTGCACTTAGTATGACCCGTACGGGATT
>NZ_LDUJ01000059.1:0-724 GCF_001043675.1 Lysinibacillus sp. LK3 | reverse complement strand
GTGCGTGCGATACACTCAATATAAATTTGTGCAAATAAAGGCTAATTATACATAAAAAAAAGCAGCGTCGTCACACGCTACAGTAATTTAATGAACATGTTAGGTGTTTCATAAAAGAGTTTAACAAAGATTATGAATGGAACCATGCTATAAAGATACAGAAGATAACTTGGATCCAAAAGGTTGTGAAGATTATTTTTTCGTCAAACTCATATTCTGACACTTGTATGATTTTGGTGAATTTTAGTAATGTTTTATTTTTACTTAATATGTGAGCTAATAATAATAAGTGTTATACCCGTAAATAAGCAAACGATTCTTGTCACAGGTATTTTATCTGCTAGTCCAAATAATGCAATTGCTGTCGTTACGATTAAAACTGTTGGACCAACCAAAGCAAGCATTGTATTAATATAAAATGCTTTTTCTAGATTATTTAACTTTAGCATCAACAATCCAGCACTTACTTCAATACTCCCAGACAATACACGTAAAATAACCATAGCAAGAACCGACTTTTCAATAATTGTCATCATCCTATCTTTATAGAAAATTTAATATAATTCCATCATGAATAGAATAATAGATTTTTGTTTTAATGAAATACTAAAATCAATATATGTATGATTCGTATCTAATATTCTTGTTAGATTATGCTTTAATCCTTAGACTAGGAATATAATTAAAGATTTTTCCAATGTTTAGAATTAGCATAATAAATGAG
>NZ_LDUJ01000058.1:0-2186 GCF_001043675.1 Lysinibacillus sp. LK3 | reverse complement strand
ATCTTCAAATTGAGATATTAAGTCTTTTGAATAATAATGAGACATTAAACTTTCCAAAAAAAATGAAAATAGGTTTGAGATCCTCATCAGAAATTTTCAACGAAGTATTCAAAATATTACCAGATGCTCTTCAAAATAAACAATATAACAAAGTAAGATTAAATATTACCAAACCTAAATTTTTTAATACAATTGAAAATATCCCTTTCTATTTATCTTCTTATATAATTGAATATTTGTATTTTCTTGTAGAAATGATTATTAGAACTTATGATAAACCACTAAATGAAAAAGAAATTACAAAATTATCAGAGGATTTAATCCAGATTTATGGTGATAGGCAAGAAGTTGATTTTGATTACATATCCAAAGTGATTGGTTATATAAATAATTTGTATAAAAAAGCAGGGTATAAAATTAATGACGATTTTTGGGATACAATAACCAAAGAACTTCAATTTATATTAAAAATGCAAGACTATGAAGAATTTAATTTTGATAATAATGGGATTCTTACCATAGATATTAATGATGAAAAAGATATGATAAATATAGTTAAAAATATTTTTACAAATCAATCTATTGTTAAAATATTTAAAATTTCTTGGGAAAAGCAAAGTAGTGGTCAAATAGCTATCATTAAGCTTTTGGGTAATATTCACAAAGCGTTTGAAGAGATACGCATAAAAGATATAGGGGATAATTCTACAAATATTATGTTATTAATAGATGAAATTGATTTATACTTTCATCCCCAATGGCAAAAAAGAGCATTATTGACAATAAATCATGCTATTCATGAAATGGTTAGAAAAATGCCAATAATAAACAAAGAAATTGATTTACAAGTTGTATTTACTACACATTCACCGTTTCTAGTTTCCGATTTAACTGCTGAAAGAGTACTATTTCTGGAATTTAATAGTAATAGCGAGGTAGTGGCTATAGATAATCTAGAAGGTATAAAAAGAACTTTTGGCTCTAATATCCATGAATTATATGCCCATTCTTTCTTTTTAAAAGGGGGATTAATGGGGGAGTTTGCTAAGCAAAAAATTAACAACATAGCTAATGAGATTATTAGCTATATGCCTAATCAAAACCAAATGATAGATTGGGAAAGTATAAGAAGGCAAATTAATATAGTTGGCGAACCAATTCTTCGATCTAGATTAATTGAATTATACAATGAGAAACGAACACTTGTTAAGCCATTACCAGATGAAATGGTTACATTGAAGCAAGAGCTTGAAGACTTACAAAAGGAAATGAAAAAAGTTCAAAAGAGAATCCTAGATTTTGAAAAAAAAGGTGACAAATAATGATACATATAGACTTAGAAAATAAAATTTTAAATAGTATCCCTATATTAGATTTACATCAAGCGTATGTAACAGATATTAATCATCGTTTATATAAAAAGCTAAATGAGATAAAAAATAATACAATAGATTCAAGAATTACCATCATATGCGAATATATTATAAAAAATATTAGGGAAATTGCTGTTGGAGATATAGAGACTTTAAGAAAAATAAGAGAAACATTTTTAGAAATGGTCACTAATAAATTCAATTTTAATAAAGCCCAGGATACTAGAGATTACAAAAAGTTTCACAAAGAGATACGAGAATTATTTGAATCAGCATATGATGACTTTTTAGACATTGGAAATACTGTAATTATTAATGGGATAGAAAAAGAATGGGATGCTTATCAGTATATAGAGAGCTTGAATATTAAAATTTGTCCCTATTGTCATGCGCAGTACATTAATACAATTCGTAATAATAGGCAACTCTTAAATGCTGGAAAACAAGCTAGACCTGCCTTAGATCATTTTATCCCTAAAAGTATCTTGCCTATTTTTGCAGTATCTCTTTATAATTTAATTCCTGCTTGTACATATTGTAATAGTTATTTTAAATCAGATTATTATTCTACATTTGAAACATCATACTCTCCATTTGAAAAAGATATTGAGAAACATTTTAAATTTAAAATAGGTTCGGTAGTAAATGAACTTAATGTATTTGAAAAATTAAAAGATATACAATTACCTTTAGAAAATAAATTTGAAAAAAGTTATTATATAAAGAAGAAGCAAAATTTATGGTTAAAGACAATTGAAAATTATATAAATAAATACTATGAAAAAGATAAATCAGCTGAGGTAATGTGTGATC
>NZ_LDUJ01000057.1:0-242 GCF_001043675.1 Lysinibacillus sp. LK3 | reverse complement strand
GTAGCTGGAGTAACGGGGACAATGGGTCCACAGGGAGAAATGGGTCTCCAAGGAGTAGCAGGAGTAACGGGGACAACGGGTCCACAGGGAGAAATGGGTCCCCAAGGAGTAGCAGGAGTAACGGGAGCAACGGGTCCACAGGGAGAAATGGGTCTCCAAGGAGTAGCAGGAGTAACGGGAGCAACGGGTCCACAGGGAGAAATGGGTCCCCAAGGAGTAACAGGAGTAACGGGAGCACCAGG
>NZ_LDUJ01000056.1:0-9598 GCF_001043675.1 Lysinibacillus sp. LK3 | reverse complement strand
TTCTATTCTTACTAAACGTAAGCAGAGTCTCTCGAAGTCCTCCCACTCTAATTCTCCAAAAGGAAGTTCCTGGATTCTTGTATCAACCGGTGGATTAATTAAAGTTTTTGTTGGTGTTTCCAACCAGGAAGGGATTGAACTACGTTCCTTTTCTTTTGACATCGTTATATATCCTTTCTTTATGTGTATTCCGTATTACATTTTAAAACAAATACAATTGAATGTATTTGTAATTATACTAAATATTTCTATATTTATCTTGCGTTTCAAACGTTAGTTCTCTTACAATTGCTAAATATTCATATATACTTGCGCTAATGGTATGACTAAAAAAATACTTAGATTCGAAAATATTGCGTATTCCATTTTCGAAAAAGTAAAATGAATTAGCTGATTTTTAAATAGAATAATATAGGATGAATTTTTTAATAGGTTTTCAACTTTCAGATATATAATATTCGGTGTTTTATTTAATTGAAGATGTATCCATCCGATGAGGAAATAGTAATTCTATAACGAAAATACATTATTATCCTCTGTCAGAATTATTTTAAACAAGCCTCTAACTATATATATCACGCAACCCCTTCATTCCAAATACTGTTTCTCGAGGATATTTTTTTTGTTTAAAGATGATTAAAGATGCTTTATGTTGCTAATTAGCATTTTAAATATTGTAATATTGTTTAAAGACTAAATGAAAATGGAACAGAATAACAATGATATTGTTAACTGTTCCAAAATATAGAGTGTTACTTAGTAGTACTTAGATATTTTGATTCTCTTAATGTAAACGCAGGTCTTGTTCCTTCAAGAATTTCAACTATTTTTGAATTTATTTTTGTATTTTCAATACTGCCTGAAGTGTATCTAATTTCTTTTGAAGTTTTATCCATGCTAGCAACAATAATTTGTTCCGTATCACAAGCAATTGCAATGTTTGGGTTATGTGTTACTATTATCACTTGTCTATTTTGTTTAGCTTTTAAGATACAAGGAACAAGTTTACTATAGACAGATTGATTATCCAAGTTATCTTCAGGCTGATCTATAATAATTGGGACATTATCTTTACTTAATGCTAAATAAAATGTTAATAAAACAAGACCTCTTTCACCTGGTGATAATTCTGATAAATTATTATCCTGATACGTTAATTGGAAATCGGTATTTAAATATTGCATACTCAATACACTTTGATAAAAACTTTCTTTATCATTAATTACTTTTTCTAGTTTATCAAAATCGTGTTCGTGCCCACACTTTATTACTTTTATTAAGGAACTATATATATTTTCAAAATCATTCCACTCAGTATCTTCAATTATTGTTAATAAAGCTTTTTCTGATTCTGTAACACCTTGGAAAAGGCTTTGTGGTCTCTTATTAATGCACTGGAGAGATAATAGTAAGGCTTTAGAATCAGGAACAAATTTTGTTTGGAATTTTATATCGTTTTTTATATCACCTAATAATAATAATAATTGCTGATCAATTGGTTTATAAATTTCGTCATATAAAATTGATATTTTTTCCTTTTTACTGAATATTGATTTTAAAATATCTCTTCTTGTGTTTAATAATAATTCGTATTCTTTATCAATATATAAGTCAAGATACATTTGTTCTTTTTTTAGATAGTTTAAAGAGTCAATAATATCATCATTACCTACTATAATCTTAAGATTCTTTTCCCAATTATTTAATTGATTTAAGTATTCTTGATATTGTTTGTTTTTTAATGAGGTTGTTTCTGTTAAAATTTCGATTTTATCGTTTATTTCTTGATACTTTTCTTGTAACTCTGTTATGTAGTCACTAGTTAAATTCATCTCTTCTACTGTAGTTAAAATTCTTTCTATATAGAATTCATTTGGAATACTATATTCAATTAATCCATTTTTATCATCTATTTTTAGTAATTCAGTTGCTTCTTGATTAATTTGAAAAATATCTTGTGCTATTTTCTTAATTTTACTTTGAATATTAAGCAAATTTTGATGGTAAACAGATTTCTTTGTCAACTTTACTCTATGTTTTTCGATTTCTTCTTTTATTTGTGTTAATTGATTTCTTAATCCTTCGATTTCAATATCATGTATTAAACTATCTTGATCTGTTGGTTTTAGAATTTCAGAAGGTTTTAAATTTAGATGTCTTTCGTGTTCAGAAGTTTTTTGAGCTAATTTATCTACAACTTCTTGATAGTGGGTCTTGCATTTCTGCTGTTCTAAATTTATTATCTTTCCATTAATTTCTTTTAATTCGGAAATTAAATTATCTATATCTAACTGAATTGGCTTGGTTTTTTTAGAAATAAACTCTTCGAAAGATTGCGAACCTAATCTTTCCTCCGTTGGTATATAAGAGAATATAACTTTATTAATTTCATTTTGGAAGAATTTGTTTTCTAAATCACTACATGTTTTCTCAATATATGTTTGTGGAAGATATTGGGCATTAGATAAATGACTACTATAAGAATGATTTTCCAATAATAGGCTTTCTACATGCTCTTCTTTTCCATCATGCCATTTTAATTTTGCTTCAAAATCTTTTCCATATTGATGTGGAGATTTATTAAACCTATCTCTTGTTAAAAATGATAGATTCTCATTTTGAATTGAATTTGTTAAAGTACCAATAATATCTGTCATTGCACTTTTTCCACTACCTTTGTTACCTATTATTGCAACTAAAGAAGGATTTAAAGGGATCTTTTGATTAAACCAATCAGGAATACTGGATGATGAACTTTTTTTATTTATTTCTATTGATTTAATTATAACTTTTGGATTACTTTCCAATGAAATTAATTTAGGAGGTTTGTTACCAACAAAGATGCGTTCTTCAGGGTGCAAAAGAGCTTGTTTAAGACCTTTGAAAGTAGGGTCAGCTTTTATCCAAAGATATGATGACAACTCATAATTTGAATAATTATGATTATCAGAGCTAATAATTACTGGATAGCTTTTGCTAAACTCTTTTTTTAAGAATTCAATAACAGTTGATTTATATTTTTTATAACTATTTTCATTATTAACCTCAAATACATCTATAAATGTAGCGTATTCTTTTTTAATTCCTCTATAAAACTCATCATTGTTCATGGTCTTATCAATACCACTGGCCTTATTTCCTGCATGGACAGTGATGATACCATTATTAGTTTTAATAAACTCTTTTATATCATCAGTATTCCAATATATTGTTTCAGTAGATTCTCTATTATGCGCCTTTTTCATAAAGTCATATTCAAAAACCCCACATAAATCTTCGATATTTGAGTCTTCCGGGAAAATTCCGATTATATGTATATTATTAGCTCCTTGGTGAGTTCTAAGTTCTACTCCTGGGAAAACTGTAATACCATATGGTTTACAAAGTGTTTGTATTTTTTCGATTCGTTCTTTATCAATTATAAAGTGATCTGTGATAGCAACAGCAGCGAATTCTAATTCAACCCATTTCTGAACTAGTAATTCATCAGAATACATATCATTACTTATTTGATAATCGTAAGAAGAACGAGTATGAATATGTAAATCCCATTTTCGCCAATATGAACCTGTATCTAATTGCATAAATCCACCTCTTAATAAATAATATTTATTCATAACTATAATAACATAATACTAGGTAAAAATTATAAAATAAGTAAATTCAATCAAAATCTATTTAGTAGTATATGTACAAAATAATTAAACTTTTAAGTTGAATTTTATCTTAATTTTCTTATCTAAGATTTGTTCCGGCTTACGGCAAATTATTTTTCTAGATTTATATTCGAATATTTACTCGTAAAATAAACAATTTTAAGAAAAAATAATGATTATTTTAAATAAAGCATACACAATTAGTTTTATTATCGATATACGAAATTAAGATTATTTTATGTCAATGCTTTATTTAGTATTTAGCCATTCGCTTTTACTTCTTTTAAAAATGAAAATAATAATTAAGTTCAATGATCACTTTCCTTTCTATACTGTCCATACTTGAGTTCCTTCTTAATCAACAGCTTTTATCCTTATCGACCTTCTATTCACCAGTTTTGATGGTATTACTTCAATCCATCAGTATTAAAGGAATTAATCTATTTGATGCTTCTTTGTATGAATGGATTCATAGGAAATCTCCGTTAACAATAGATAAAAATAATTATGGAAAATTGGAGGAGGGCTTTAATACGTCAACTCCCCATATGTTCATGGACGATTCTCACAATTACTTTTAATTTAATTCACTAATTTTCACAATAAAAATAACGCTGTGAGAACCATCGAGATTCAATAACACGTACGATTGCCCATCTCGATGGCTCTCACAGCGTATAATAAAAGCCTTCTGTGTTTTATAGATGACATGGAGTTAAAATTTAACTTGTTTTTCAAAACAAATGATCACTAACTTAAAAATTGCATAGGATACATATTTCGGTGCATCTGGATACACAATCGTTATCCTTTTTCACCAATATTTTGATTGAATGCAATTTAGTCTTACAGATGGCTCCGAGCCATTTCATTATCAATTATTAAGGGGAAAAATGGTTTAGGAATTTATATGAATATTGGACATATCTACATTAAACGATAATTAGCATTATTTAAACGAATAATCCCATTTTGAAAGAAAGCTTTCGATAATAAGAAGGTTGTGATCAAGATATTTATATTATGTAAACTAAAATTGTTTTAAGTGAATGAGGGCTTGAATGCCCCAACTACCCATAAGATCTACTGTATTCTACTGACAAAATGTAATTCCCTGCTTTTTGGACAAGAATGTCCAGACACTCTTTTCGAAATCAATTTATTTTTTATTTATAATATTAAAAAAACCAGTAGCAGTATCAACATAATCAACTGCTGCTGGTTTTAATTGTTTTGCTTTCATCTCTTGGGCAATCCCGTAAATCACTTTTTCAATGACGTTTGGGATTAGCCCGATAACCTTTACCTATTTATTCTGTGCGAAGTAAACACTTTGCCATTGATCTTTACTTTAGAAGCGGAGATAAGACTTTCTTTATTTGGTTAAAAATATGGATTTAGAATTTTGTCGATAGCAACCCATTTTTCAATAGATTTTTCCTTTTCATCTTTTTTATCAAGCGCTGTTGCTTCTTCATTAGCAGAAAAAGATAGTAGTTGATTCTTATTCCTTCCTATTTCATAGAATGAAACTATCCATAATTGGGTCGTTCTCGTAAAAAATATTAATACATCTACATGAAGTTCCATATCTTTTAGTAGCAATATTCAATAGTTCATTAAGATATTAATCCTCGCTTAATTCAATACCATATGCAAGTTGATTTTTCTTTATGTGTTCTATGTGTTTTAAAGTACAGCGCAGATTGCGCTCTTCTATAAATTGATATCCACCTTCTTTTCGCCTTTTACCTAGCCATTATTTCATTACTTAAAAATCTTATTGATCCAATTCTCATCTCAAACATTTTATCCCACAGATTCAAACTTTCATTAGCAATCAACTTTAATGAATCATCTTCGCTTTTATAAGTCTCATCATATAAACCAACTATAAGTTTTGAAAGTGCTTCGTCAAGCCCCCAATTTTCCGAATCAGAAATTGTAAAATTATCAATCAAGTGATTACTCAAAACAACTATTATTTCATGATATTCAATTAACGACTTATTCTCCTCTTCTAAGTATCGAACAAAAGAATAAAGTAATCTTCTACTCACTTTAGATTGCATTATTTTAGTTAAAAACTCGTAGTCTCTATCTAATCTTATTAGATTGTCATAAAATAATTTTGAAAAAGCAATTTCGAAATTGTAATCTAGCTCTCTAAATGCTATAAGAATTTGTTTACAACATTCATTATATTCATTTTTATTAAAATAAATAACAATCATTTCTAAAAAAGACTCCGCTTGATTCTGACTAAATATATTTATGTCTGCTACTATGTCTTCAAACTCACCATATTTTAAATTCATTTCAGCAAGAGTATATGCTCCAACTTTTATTAAGTCTTTATCATCTGAGTAAAAACATTTTAATATCGTCTCTAAAACAGCTTCACGATTTTGATCGTAGGAGTAGAAGAAAATATCCCTTAAATTGTAATGGCCTGCAAATCTATAATCTTCCTTATACAATTCTAATATTTTATTTAAAGCCCATTCCTTTTCTATATTAATTACTGGGCGTAATGTAAAAATAGATGCTAATTTCACTTCTGGATTTGGATCTATGGTAAGTTGATTTATTGTTGTTTTAAATAAACTATAGTATGATTTATCTCCCCATAACAAATGTTCGATGGCTCTTGCTGCACACCCCCTCACACAATTAATAGAATTGCTATAAAGTAAATCAAAGCTTCGCATTTCTTTATCTTCAGTAGTTGTAATAACTGGCTTTTCTAAACTAGGATTACTATGATTGACGGCAATTTCCATTAGCATTTTTAGCGTTTCATCAGACCAACCAACATTTTCTGATTTCTCTAAAATTCTACAAATATTTTGCGCTCTATAAGAATTATAATTACTCGGGAATTCTTTAAACAGGTCC
Organism: Lysinibacillus sp. LK3; assembly: GCF_001043675.1. Taxonomy (NCBI): domain Bacteria; kingdom Bacillati; phylum Bacillota; class Bacilli; order Caryophanales; family Bacillaceae; genus Lysinibacillus; species Lysinibacillus sp. LK3. The sequence continues at coordinate 3,044 of NZ_LDUJ01000056.1, read as the reverse complement.
TCTAATAAACAAATAGATATTTCAGTTATATCACAGTTAGCTAAACCATTATACAATGCATCTATAAACTGCTCATTTACAATTTCCTTGTTATTTAAAACTATATCAATCATTTCTAACGGGCTTTTTCTAACAGCTTCAGCAAAACTACTAGCAAATTGACGAATTGAACTTTCAACGAATCCGCCTGATACTTCTTTCCAACGTTCTTTTGTATTAAATTCATCTTTACTTTTCGTTATAATCCCCAACCAATTTCGAGATGAAAGTAACTTTCCACTAACAGGAGAGGAAACAAATCCTCCATGTCCTAAATTATACTTATACTTGGTATTCTGGCCATTAAATCTTCTTTCTAAAACCTTTAATAAGTCTTCAGCTTGCTTAGTTATCCTATTTTTAGGCAATACAGAGAGTAGTTCTAATTGTAAATCTCCCCAAAAACTCCAATAAGCTCTTTCTCCTTTATTTTCTTTGTTATATTCAATTCTGCTCTTTAAATAATCCTTTGCATTTTTCGGTACATAACTAATAATCGAATCTTCTAGATTAGTAAATAATGAATTATTACAGTTCATCGAATGTTTTTGTATAATTTTTTTTACTAGTGAAAGTACATCTCCGTCCCCAGCAGTCCGAATAAAAATTCGATTTTCAAAATTTTTACATATAAAATCAATAACATAATCACTAAAATCTTCATTAAAATTAAATAGCGCATCTAAAATTAATTCATTAACAACGTCATTAGAAGTAACACTTAATTCATTAATTATTTGAAGCGACTTTTTGGGATTAGTCTTTATTATAGATTTGTTAGCCTTCTCTAGAATGTTTATAATAATTCTTTCTATACTGGTTTTATTATGCTTAGCCGACCACTCACTAAATTCATAAATTGGACCTAATTCTTTAGGAATATACTTGATTAACTCCCTTAAAACCTCTTCACCATTTATGATTAAGAATTCATTATCTTCTAAAAAAATTTCCTCTTCAAACTTTTTGAACATATGGAGATTATTTCTTAATTTATTCTCTAATAAAAATGCTAAATATTTTATTGTTCTATACTCATGTTTTTTTATATCTGATTTAAAATCCATATAATAGTGATTTAAATCTGGAAAGGTCTCGTAAAGTTTTAATCTCAACTCAAACATTTCATCTACGTCCTTAGACAAATCATAAGGAAAACAAGCAGCAAATTTTCTAGCATATTCTTCTGAAACAAAAATATATTGTTTAATTAAGTCAATATCCTCAGAGTCATATTGAGGACTAACACTAGCAATTAGATGAATTGCATAATCTTTATTTTCTCTATCCTCTAACCATTTTTGTATAACACCGTTATTTAAAAGCAGCTTATAAAATTGAACTTTTGAATAGATAACATTATTTAATAGATGGTCCTTCCATTCACTATCTTCACAATATGACAAAATAAACCTTTGTATATTTAAATCTAAAACTTCTATATCTCTCATTATTTCCAAAAACACATATTTATTAAAAAATCTGATTTCTTTATCTTTTAATAACTGTGTTCCTACATTTATAAAATCTGCACTGTCAGTTTCTAATAGTGATTGCATTAACATTTGAAGTTGATATCTTTTAGCAGGTGTTTGCAACTCTTTACTTCCCAAAATCTCACTCATTGGAATTCTTTCGAAATATCTATGAAGCATTTTTTCAGATAATAAATAATCTAATATAGATTGGTGTGCAAATGAAATTTTATTACCTGATATATTTATAAATTCACTTGATGTTAAGAAATCTAATTCATTCTTATTACCGTTAAATAGAATTTTAGGTACATATATTCTTTCAAGTTCTGAAAACTTATTAACTAAATCTTGTTTGAAATTATTTAATTCCTTCTGTGAAAGTCCTAATTTAGAATATCCATCTAACAATTGTCCCCACCATTGTTCAATTAAATGATTAGTTGTTAAACATTCATCATAAGTTTTTTTGTTATCTAACTGTCCCCAAATAAATAAGTTACTAGGGATTTTCAGTAGACTTTGGAGTTTAGAAGTTAAGGTATGATATCTTTCACCAATAATATTCTCTACTTCTTGTCTTTCCAACTCACCAATTTTTACTTTATGCCATTTAATTAATGATGATTGATTATCCTCTTTGAATAAACCTCGAATATTGTTATCACTTTCTAAATCAAGGGTTCTACATACCATAACAACAGATATTTTATTCGTTCTTTCCCTATTTAAATATGTGACTTGTTCTATTATTTCTGAGCATACTAGTAATGCCCCCTTTGAGTGTGCCTGGGTCCACCTTAATGCATCTAACTGATCTAGTATTAATACAGCTTTATCATTTTTTGATAGACTATGTAAACAATGTGCGATTGAATCTGGAAATCCTAATTCTTCTCCCCATAATTTAGCGTTGTTACTAGGTACACGTTTGTCTAATTTAATTGCCAAATAAGAAATAGCTTTTAATTCGCAGTATTGTATTATCGCTTCTGTGGTTCCACTTTTACCCACCCCAGCTTTACCATGGATAATCAAAGAATCATTATCATCTATCAATCTATAACATTGTTTAAAACTCTCTCTTTCAAAGAATAAATTATTTAATGGTGTAAAAATACTTTTATACTCTCTATTCAATTCAACTATTCTTGGACCTATTCTGCTATCAAGTGAAAGGTTTTTAAATTGTAGATTATTCTCATTAGAAAATTTATGAATTAAACCTATGTTTATCCTCCTACCTAAAATATCTCCATCTATTATCCAACCTATAAATTGAGCATATATAGTTTTCTCATCACCAGAGAATAAGTAAGAAATCTTTTGGAGAATAATTTCTTTTAAATATGTGTCTGGAATCTGATGAAACAATATTTTCCTCAGATAGTTTAGGGATTTTTCAATATCACAACTATTACTAACATCTAAATCCATAGAATCACATAAGTTATTGTAAAAACTTTGAAATTTAACACTTGAAGTCATGATTTGGTGCTTATAAAAATATTCTGTACTTTCACTCGAATT
>NZ_LDUJ01000055.1:0-515 GCF_001043675.1 Lysinibacillus sp. LK3 | reverse complement strand
CAGGAGTAACGGGAGCACCAGGTCCGCAGGGAGAAATAGGACCTCAGGGAGTAGCTGGAGTAACGGGGACAACGGGTCCACAGGGAGAAATGGGTCTCCAAGGAGTAGCAGGAGTGACGGGGGCAACAGGTCCACAGGGAGAAATGGGTCTCCAAGGAGTAGCAGGAGTAACGGGAGCAACTGGTTCACAGGGAATAATAGGGGCCACTGGACTTCGAGGACTTGCGGGAATAACAGGAGCAACAGGAGAACGGGGACTAGCAGGAATGACAGGGGCAACAGGAGCCCAAGGCGTAACAGGAAGTACAGGAGCAACTGGTTCACAGGGAATAACAGGGGCGACAGGAGTCCAAGGCGTAACAGGGAGCACAGGAGCAACAGGTTCACAGGGAATAACAGGGGCAACAGGAGTCCAAGGCGTAACAGGGAGTACAGGAGCAACAGGTTCACAGGGAATAACAGGGGCGACAGGAGTCCAAGGCGTAACAGGAAGCACAGGCGCAACAGGTTCACAG
>NZ_LDUJ01000054.1:0-269 GCF_001043675.1 Lysinibacillus sp. LK3 | reverse complement strand
GGAATAACAGGGGCGACAGGAGTCCAAGGCGTAACAGGAAGCACAGGCGCAACAGGTTCACAGGGAATAACAGGGGTAACAGGAGCCCAAGGCGTAACAGGAAGCACAGGAGTGACTGGTTCACAGGGAATAACAGGGGCAACAGGAGCCCAAGGCGTAACAGGAAGTACAGGAGCAACAGGTTCACAGGGAATAACAGGGGCAACAGGAGCCCAAGGCGTAACAGGAAGTACAGGAGCAACAGGTCCACAGGGAATAACAGGGGCGAC
>NZ_LDUJ01000053.1:0-763 GCF_001043675.1 Lysinibacillus sp. LK3 | reverse complement strand
TAGCGTATAAATTTATCGAAGTATTAGAAGAAGCTGGTCTTCCAGCAGGTGCGGTGAACTTCGTACCAGGTTCTGGTGCTGAAGTAGGTGACTACTTAGTCGATCATCCAAAAACACGCTTCATCAGCTTCACAGGTTCACGTGATGTTGGCTTACGTATCAACCAACGTGCATCTGTATTAAACGAAGGCCAAATTTGGATTAAACGTGTCATCGCTGAAATGGGCGGTAAAGATACAATCGTAGTGGATAAAGAAGCAGATTTAGAATTAGCTGCACAATCCATCGTAAAATCAGCATTTGGTTTCTCAGGTCAAAAATGTTCAGCATGTTCTCGTGCTGTCATCGTAGAAGATGTATATGAGCAAGTGGTAAATCGCGTAGAAGAGTTAACAAACGCTTTAACAGTGGGTGACCCAACTGATTACAGCAACTTCATGGCAACAGTTATTGACCAAGCAGCATTCAATAAAATTACAGAGTACATCGAAATCGGTAAAGGCGAAGGTCGTTTAGTAGCTGGTGGTACAGCAGACGATTCAGTCGGCTACTTCGTACAACCAACTGTATTCGCGGACGTAGATCCTTCTGCTCGTATTATGAAGGAAGAAATCTTCGGACCAGTGGTAGCCATTGCAAAAGCAAAAGATTTCGACCATGCGATTGAAATTGCAAACGATACAGAATACGGTTTAACAGGCGCTGTTATCACAACAAACCGCATGAACCTAGAAAAAGCACGTGAAGAATTCCATGTAGGAAA
>NZ_LDUJ01000052.1:0-1520 GCF_001043675.1 Lysinibacillus sp. LK3 | reverse complement strand
TTAGTATGACCCGTACGGGATTCGAACCCGTGTTACCGCCGTGAAAGGGCGGTGTCTTAACCACTTGACCAACGGGCCCATGGCGGAGAAGGAGGGATTTGAACCCTCGCGCCGGTTACCCGACCTACACCCTTAGCAGGGGCGCCTCTTCAGCCTCTTGAGTACTTCCCCAAAATAAAAATGGCTCCGAAGGCAGGACTCGAACCTGCGACAACCTGATTAACAGTCAGGTGCTACTACCAACTGAGCTACTTCGGAATAATGGTGGGCCTAAATGGACTCGAACCATCGACCTCACGCTTATCAGGCGTGCGCTCTAACCAGCTGAGCTATAGGCCCTTGGAGCGGGTGATGGGAATCGAACCCACGACATCAGCTTGGAAGGCTGAGGTTTTACCATTAAACTACACCCGCATAAATGGTGGGTCAGGACGGAATCGAACCGCCGACACTTAGAGCTTCAATCTAATGCTCTACCAACTGAGCTACTGACCCATTTCGTCCATGCTAAGCTTGCTCACTTTTTTGCTTCTCATGACTTTTATTTTAAAAATGGCGGTCCCGACCGGGATCGAACCGGCGATCTCCTGCGTGACAGGCAGGCATGTTAACCGCTACACCACGGGACCTTTTGGTTGCGGGGGCCGGATTTGAACCAACGACCTTCGGGTTATGAGCCCGACGAGCTACCACTGCTCCACCCCGCGATAATTTTATGTTGTTTCGAGTTTTTAAAGCACCATTTATAAAAATTTAAAACTGGAGGAGGTAGAGGGATTCGAACCCCCGCGCGGTGTTACCCGCCTGTCGGTTTTCAAGACCGATCCCTTCAGCCAGACTTGGGTATACCTCCGTTACAATATATAAATGGTGGACCTTGCAGGACTCGAACCTGCGACCGGACGGTTATGAGCCGTCTGCTCTAACCAACTGAGCTAAAGGTCCTTTAAGATGGCGGCAGAGGGGATCGAACCCCCGACCTTACGGGTATGAACCGTACGCTCTAGCCAGCTGAGCTACGCCGCCAGGATCTTTATACTGGTTAATTTACTTATGGTGGAGCCTAGCGGGATCGAACCGCTGACCTCCTGCGTGCAAGGCAGGCGCTCTCCCAGCTGAGCTAAGGCCCCATAATCTTTTTGGAAATGGTCGGGAAGACAGGATTCGAACCTGCGACCCCTTGGTCCCAAACCAAGTGCTCTACCAAGCTGAGCTACTTCCCGTTGTTCTTTTGGCGCGCCCGACAGGAGTCGAACCCATAACCTTCTGATCCGTAGTCAGACGCTCTATCCAATTGAGCTACGGGCGCATTTAAAATGGTGCCGAGGACCGGAATCGAACCGGTACGGTAGTCACCTACCGCAGGATTTTAAGTCCTGTGCGTCTGCCAGTTCCGCCACCCCGGCACATTTGGAGCGGAAGACGAGGTTCGAACTCGCGACCCCCACCTTGGCAAGGTGGTGTTCTACCACTGAACTACTTCCGCATGTGCATAAGCTTTTTTATCTGGCAATGAAAAT
>NZ_LDUJ01000051.1:0-492 GCF_001043675.1 Lysinibacillus sp. LK3 | reverse complement strand
TTTTTTATCTGGCAATGAAAATAATGGTGCGGGTGAAGGGAGTCGAACCCCCACGCCTTGCGGCGCTAGATCCTAAGTCTAGTGCGTCTGCCAATTCCGCCACACCCGCTTATTATTATTTATAAATGGTGAGCCATGAAGGACTCGAACCTTCGACCCTCTGATTAAAAGTCAGATGCTCTACCAACTGAGCTAATGGCTCGAAAAAATGGTGCCGGCTATAGGAATCGAACCCACGACCTACTGATTACAAGTCAGTTGCTCTACCTGCTGAGCTAAACCGGCATATGGTGGAGGATGACGGGCTCGAACCGCCGACCCTCTGCTTGTAAGGCAGATGCTCTCCCAGCTGAGCTAATCCTCCTGGGTATTATGCCTAGCGACGTCCTACTCTCACAGGGGGAAGCCCCCAACTACCATCGGCGCTAAAGAGCTTAACTTCCGTGTTCGGTATGGGAACGGGTGTGACCTCTTTGCCATCATCACTAGACT
>NZ_LDUJ01000050.1:0-503 GCF_001043675.1 Lysinibacillus sp. LK3 | reverse complement strand
TTGTTCAGTTTTCAAGGTTCATGTAATTGAATTGGTGGAGCCTAGCGGGATCGAACCGCTGACCTCCTGCGTGCAAGGCAGGCGCTCTCCCAGCTGAGCTAAGGCCCCATATTTTTATTTTTAGGAAATGGTCGGGAAGACAGGATTCGAACCTGCGACCCCTTGGTCCCAAACCAAGTGCTCTACCAAGCTGAGCTACTTCCCGTTGTTCTTATGGCGCGCCCGACAGGAGTCGAACCCATAACCTTCTGATCCGTAGTCAGACGCTCTATCCAATTGAGCTACGGGCGCATTTAAAATGGTGCCGAGGACCGGAATCGAACCGGTACGGTAGTCACCTACCGCAGGATTTTAAGTCCTGTGCGTCTGCCAGTTCCGCCACCCCGGCACATTTGGAGCGGAAGACGAGGTTCGAACTCGCGACCCCCACCTTGGCAAGGTGGTGTTCTACCACTGAACTACTTCCGCATGTGCATAAGCTTTTTTTATCTGGCAATGAAAAT
>NZ_LDUJ01000005.1:0-31324 GCF_001043675.1 Lysinibacillus sp. LK3 | reverse complement strand
TTGATGTCCAAAATTGTGTTTCGTTCACTAGCAAAACTAGCTACTTAAAACTTTATTGATTACGTTTTGCTTGTTCAGTTTTCAAGGTTCATATCGTTCACTACTGTTTCAGCAGCAACTCTTATATAATACCACGCGCCACAAACTGCGTCAACAATAATTTTAAAATTATTTTTCGTTTCAATCAGTTGTATTAGCGACTTTTATAATTATACCATAATCTTTTTATATTGCAAGCCTTTTATAAAATAAATATTAAAGCTGTTATTCCTAAGACACCAGGAATACCTAAAACAGCGATTGTTAAGACCGAAAACAGATTGATTGGCACATTATATCCTATATAACCAATACCTAAATGGATTACGAATAATAGTAGAAAAGCAAATGCAAATCTAAACCAGAACACCGATAATCCTTCTAAGATTTTACCCAATTTAGCATGTCTTATTATTACATAAAGAAAAAGAAGCCCGACAGGAATACAAATACTCATAATTACTAACCCAGACATATAGTTGCCCCCTCAATTAAATAATTATGAAAGTTTATGTTTCCTGTTTTGCTTCTATGAATATTTTACAGAGAACTATTTTATTAATACCTTACGAATTCTAGCTTCCTTAAACAAATAGAAATGAATACTTTCTGCTGTTTTGCGTTGAGCAATTACACCTAGGTCATAATCATCCATTAATTCTTCTATTATCTTTGCCTGTTGTAAATCCTCTTTTGTTTCTTTAATCAGATTCACAAGCTTATCATCGAATTCTTTTTTTAATTTCCCTTTACTACGGAAGAACATACTAATCCCTCACTCATAACTCGCGTCGGCCTTCCATTGCCTTAGATAGCGTAACCTCATCTGCATATTCTAGATCTCCACCTACTGGCAATCCATGAGCAATACGGGTTGTACGAATGCCAGACGGTTTGACAAGGCGAGAAATGTACATAGCGGTTGCCTCACCCTCGATTGTTGAATTTGTAGCTAAAATAAGTTCTTGGACACTTTCATCTTGCAAGCGCACTAGCAAAGAAGCAACATTAATGTCTTCTGGACCAATACCATCCATTGGTGAAATTGCTCCTTGAAGTACATGGTACATACCGTTGTAGTCACGCATTTTTTCCATTGCAATCACATCTTTTGTATCTTGTACAACACAAATAATAGAATGATCTCGTTGCTTATCTGTACATATGTGACATGGATCTACATCTGTTATATTGCCACAAACAGAACAGTAGCTTAGGTTTCGTTTAGCATCAATCAGTGCTTTAGAGAAAGATAATACATCATCTTCCTTCATTGTTAACACAAAAAACGCCAGACGAGCCGCAGTTTTCGGCCCGATACCTGGCAATTTCATAAAACTATCGATCAATTTAGATATTGGTTCTGGGTAGTACATATGAATACCTCCTAGAATGGAAGGTTTAAGCCTTGCGTGAATTTACCCATAGTTGAGTTTGTTTTTTCTTCTACTTTTTTCAACGCTTCATTTGTTGCAATAACAATTAGGTCTTGTAGCATTTCGATGTCTTCTGGGTCTACTACAGATTCATCCAGATTTACTGAAACTACTTCACGCTGACCAGAAACTGTTACTTTCACCATACCGCCGCCTGCAACACCTTCGAATTGCTCAGCATTTAAAGCTTCTTGTGCCTCCATCATTTCCTTTTGCATTTTTTGCATTTTTTTCATCATACCTTGCATATTTCCCATTCCACGCATAAATGTTTCCTCCTAAAAAATTTAATCTTCAATAATTTCAACAAAATCTTTACCAAAGAGCTTTTCAGCCTCTGTCACAAGTGGATCTTGTGAAGCAAGAGGTTGGGCATCATCGATAAATGGTTCTTCTGGCATTTCTGCCGGTGGTGGCTCTAATAATTCTTCTCCATGCTCTGATTCAGACTGTGATTTCTTTTGCTGCAGACCATGATCACGAATAAACTCTTCACGCATTTTTAACCATGATTCTTCTGGTATGCATAGCATCTCGTACATTGTACCAGTTTGCCCTGCAATTAATTGTGTAAAGTGAGCCTTTAAAGACTGGTTGTCGGCAACCATCTGACAATGAATATCATACTTGAATTTTAACACAAAAGCACTTGAAGATGCCGCAACAGGTTCGGCTTCTGCTAAAAGAGCAGATTGTGATTTTTGCATTTGACTTAAGGCTTGCGCCCAAATGGACTTAATGCGTTGCACATCTTGCTTTGTGGCATCTTTCAGCACTTCCTGAATACGACCTGTAGGTGCTTTATAACCATTCGGACTTTTAGCTCGGGGCCGTTGCTCTTTTTGTGCTGTCGGCGTTTGCACAGGAGTCCCCGTTTGCAGTTGCAAGGATAGTTGCTGAACCAGCTGTTCAAGAGCCACAATTTTTTGAGTGAGATCAGGGTTTTCTCCCATTTCATTTGTAGTCACCGTTTGATGGGCTATCCCTCCTGAAAACTGTACCATTTTAAGCAAAGCCGTCTCTAAATAAATTTTTGTATGGTGAGAGAAACGCATCTCTTGCTGTGTTTTTGCAAGTATATCAATATACCCATAAAGCATATTTGGTGCAAATTCGTGTGCTAAAGTGAATACACGTTCCTCAGGAGATACAAGCTCTAAAAGTTCAGCTAAATCATCACTTGTTTGAAGTAATAATAAATCGCGGAAAAATGTAATTAAATCCTCTGAGAGCCGCAAAGGGTCCTTACCGTCAGCTATAAGTTGCTCTAAAAGGGCAAGCATTTGCGCAACATCTTTTACTTTAAGTGCCTCCGCTAGATCATAAAAAACATCCTGACTAATAGAACCTGTAACTAATAACGTATCCTCAAGTTTTAATTTTTCGCCACTAAAAGACACAACTTGGTCCAATAAGCTTAAAGCATCACGCATTCCCCCTGCGGCTGATTGTGCAATCACCTTTAAACCTTGTTCTTCATATGGCAAGTCAATATCTTCCAAAACAACCTTCATACGTTCAATAATATCATTAGTAGAAAGTCGTTTAAAATCAAAACGCTGACAACGAGAAATGATCGTAGCAGGCAATTTATGAGGCTCTGTAGTTGCTAAAATAAACACAGCATGAGGAGGTGGTTCTTCCAACGTTTTTAAAAGAGCGTTAAAAGCGCTTGTAGAAAGCATATGCACTTCGTCTATGATGTACACCTTATATCTACTGCTTGCGGGAGCAAAACGAACCTTTTCTATGATATCCCTAATCTCTTCAACACGTGAATTTGAGGCTGCATCAAATTCAATTACATCTGGATGAGAACCATCTGTAATACTCATGCATGTAGCACATTCATTACAAGGCTCTTTCGATGGTGCATGTTCACAATTCAAGGCCTTCGCAAAGATTTTAGCAGTACTTGTTTTCCCTGTACCACGGGGCCCAGAAAACAAGTAAGCGTGTGTTGTTTTATTTGCTAGGAGAGCATTTTGTAGCGTTCTTTTGACATGTGTTTGACCAGACATTTCTCGAAAAGATTGCGGTCGATACACACGGTAAAATGCTTGATACGTCACTGATTTCCTCTCTCCTTCTCCATTTAATTGAATAGTTTTATTATAGCATTTGCAGCATTATATAGAAAATGAAGATGCTAAATTTAAAATAAAAAAGCATCCGCCTATAATAGACGGATGCTTTGAATTGGCAATTTAATGCCGTGCACCTTTCCTTGACAGCCGCACATAAGCGTTACTCTTGTCGTTAGCTCAGATTAGGCAACCCCGCGGCACATGAATAAGACCACTTAATGCTGCTTCCTTCCGGACCTGACATGGTTCATGGGTATCCATTGCGCAGGACCCAATCGTCAACACTACGTGCAAAAGGCAGACCAAACAATACGGACAGCCTCGAAAAAGGAATTCAGTCTCGCTAGAGCGGATTGCGAGTTACAGGACACCGCTACCTTCCCACCTAGCACGGCAATAACTAGTATACTGACTGTTTGTGTAAAATGCAACTTAATGCACAAATTATTTATTTCTAAGTGACAATTTAAACATTATATATTTTTTCAAAAATTATCTTGACGTTCGTTTCTAGTTATGATAAATTTATTTTTGTCGATAAGACAGTAAAGCAATATAACATGGAGGTATACCCAAGTCTGGCTGAAGGGATCGGTCTTGAAAACCGACAGGCGGGTAACACCGCGCGGGGGTTCGAATCCCTCTACCTCCTCCAGTTTTAAATTTCCGACTACGAATGTAGCCGTTTTTTTTTTGCCCAAATTGTATGTATTACTTGTTAGATACCACTTCCGCCTCGGTTGTGGTATTTTTTATTATATCAATGATGGGAGGTTGTTGAATTGCAATCGAAATTACTTATGACGCGTGCTTCCCTTACTTGGATTTTCATTATTGCTGTTATGACCGCAATAGGTAGTGAAATTAAAATTATGCCTTTTGCTAATACAACTTTCCGTTTTGGTTTAGGAACCATTGTCTTCTTTTTATGCACATTAATTAAACCTACACCAATTATTTTAGCCGGTGTAGCTACCAGTATTGTGACAACTATTTTTCGGGTTATTAATTCGACATTACATGATGTTCCGATTGCCGAGAGTATATTTAACCATTTACCAGCTGGTTTATTTTATGTATTGTTTGCAGTATGCCTGCAAATTTTAGATATTCAACAATACAGAGAAAAACCACTAAAACTTGGTTTACTCGTTGCTTTTAGTGAGGTTATCAGTAATTTAGCTGAACAAATTTTCCGCTTTTTTGTCCAAACATATACTTTTTTATTTCTCCATGATCTCTTGATCCTATTAGCAGTAGCATTATTACGAAGCTTTTTTGTAGTAGGGATTTACAGCTCTATTTTGATAGCTGAACAAAAAAAACGGGTACAAGAAATGCTGAATATTGGATCTGATCTCTATGTGGAGACACTATATTTAAAAAAGTCAATGAATCATATTGAAACAATTACAGGTAGTGGTTATGAATTATATCGTCAGTTAAAGACGCTAGGTTTTCGAGCGGAAAGTTTACAAGCACTTCATATTGCCCAGGAAATCCATGAAGTGAAAAAGGATTCTCAACGGATATATGCTGGTATTTCAAAGATTGTCGGTGAAAAGAGCTTTGGCCCTTTTGTATTATCAGAATTATTGCATTATATTGAAGAAGGTAATAGGAAATATGCAGAATTACTCGGTAAGGAAATACAATTTAATACATGTATAGACTTCGATTTTCAAACGAAAGATCATATTGCACTCCTTGCTCTATTAAATAATTTATCAGCCAATGCTGTTGAGGCTATTGAAAAGCAAGGGATCATTTCTATTGCTATTGAGCGCCAAGAGGATAATACTGTAATAACCGTATGTGATAATGGACAAGGGATTTCACAAGCAGATATTTCTGTTATTTTTGAACCTGGATACACCACTAAATTCAATGTTGATGGTGTTGCAGCAACTGGCATTGGGCTTTCACATGTTGCTGAACTAGTAGAAAAATTAAAAGGCTCAATAACCGTTGAATCAAACAATCAATACACAACGTTTAAAATCATAATTCCTACGCAAACTATTCAAACGGGAGAGACTTAAATGAGGTATTTTATTGTAGATGATGATCGTGCAAGTCGTGTTATGTTAAAGCAAATTATTGAAGATAGCGGGTTAGGAACAGTTATTGGTGAGGCTCGCAATGGTGAGGATGCCATTCCACAAATTTTAATGACACAGCCAGAGTTTGTGCTTATTGATTTACTGATGCCTAAGCTTGATGGCATAGCAACTGTGGAACAACTTATGCAAAATCGTTTTGAGGGACAATTTATTATGATTTCACAGGTAGTGAATAAGGAAATGGTTGGCGAAGCATATGAGCAAGGAATTGATTTCTTCATTCATAAACCAATCAATCGTATTGAAGTCGAAAATGTTTTGAAAAAAACAACTGAACAATTTCGACTTAAAAATTCACTATTAGTGATACGTCAATCACTTACAAATATTGAGTTAAGTGAACAAAAGACTCATAAAGCTACATCACGAGACCATATTCAATCTATTTTGAATGATATGGGGATTGTCGGGGAAATTGGTAGTGAGGATATCATTGCCATTATAGAAACATTACTTGCTCACCAGCACAAGATTGCCCCCCTTCCTCCATTAAAAGAGCTTTATGAAGAAATTGCAGCTGTGACCAAGGCTACGCCAGATGAAATTTTAAAAGAGAGTAAAGCCATCGAGCAGCGTGTGCGTCGTACAATATTAGCTGCCATGATTAATCTCGCTAATTTAGGGGTTGTTGATTACACAAACTCAGAATTCGAGTACTATGCCCCTCGCTACTTTGATTTTAAAGAAATTCGTCAGCTCATGACACAGATTGAAGATCACGATAATCGTAAAGCAAAGGTAAATATTAAGAAGTTTATTCAAGTGTTATATTCAGACATTTTAACAAAAGTAAATTAATTTTCTCGGATTTTGTCGGATTCCATAAGTCCTCCGTATTATTAAAGTAAGGCGTGTCCTAAAAATTTAATATTAGGGGAGGTACAAAGGATTTGAAAAAGAAATTTAAAGTCAGTTTAGCCGCTCAGATTTTAATCGGTTTGATTTTAGGGATCATTGTTGGTGGTATCTTTTACGGAAATCCCAAAATTGAGACATATCTACAACCATTAGGGGATATATTTTTACATCTTATTAAGATGATTGTTGTACCGATTATTATTTCGACATTAATCGTTGGTGTTGCTGGTACTGGAGATATGAAGCAACTTGGACGATTAGGCGGGAAATCTATAATTTACTTTGAGATTATTACTACAGTTGCAATCGTAGTTGGATTACTTTCCGCAAACATTTTCCAACCTGGTGCAGGTCTTAACATGAATGAATTATCTCAAGGGGATATTTCGAAGTATGTATCAACAACTGAGGAAGTTCAGCATGAGGGACCATTTGATATCATTGTAGGCATTGTCCCAACAAATATTATTCAGTCAATGGCTGAAGGTAATATGCTAGCAATTATCTTCTTCTCAGTTATTTTCGGTTTAGGGGTTGCTGCAGTAGGAGATCGAGGGAAACCAGTCTTAGACTTCTTCCAAGGGGTAGCAGATGCTATGTTCTGGGTAACAAACCTCGTAATGAAATTCGCGCCACTAGGGGTATTTGGTTTAATTGGTGTAACCGTTTCCAAATATGGGTTTGCTTCACTGGTTCCGCTTGCCAAATTAGCAATTCTTGTTTATGCAACAATGCTATTCTTTATCTTTGTCGTTCTTGGACTTGTGGCAAAATTCGCAGGAATCAGCATCTTCTATTTAATTAAAGTATTAAAAGATGAGCTAATTTTAGCCTTCTCAACAGCAAGTTCTGAAGCTGTGTTACCACGTATTATGATGAAAATGGAGAAATTAGGGGCGCCAAAGGATATTGTATCTTTTGTTATACCTACCGGTTACTCCTTTAACTTAGATGGGTCAACACTATATCAAGCCATTGCAGCATTATTTATTGCACAAATGTACGGTATTCACCTAAGCATTGGTGAACAAATTACGTTAATGCTTGTATTAATGGTTACATCAAAAGGTATTGCAGGTGTACCAGGCGTATCATTCGTAGTACTTCTAGCAACTTTAGGTACTGTAGGTATTCCACTTGAGGGACTAGCCTTCATTGCTGGTATTGACCGTATTCTTGATATGGGACGTACAGTTGTTAACGTAATTGGTAACTCATTAGCGTCATTAGTAATGGCTAAATGGGAAGGCCGTTTCGATCGAGAAAAGATGAAAAATTACTTTAATGATAATGAAAATCTAGCGTAATTTAAAAAAATCCTCACGATGTTGGATGGCATCGTGAGGGTTTTTTTATTTTGCTAACACTTTATCTAAATAAGCGATAATTGATTCTTTTCCATTGGCATGTGCTTCTTGAGCGCGTTTTTCATCTTTTTCAAGCTTAGCCTCTGCCGCTACAGCAATTTTTTCAGCATCTTGCTGTGGCACAACAATTACACCATCCACATCCCCAATAATATAATCACCAGGATGAACCGTAACTCCTCCAATGGCGATCGGTACATTTACTTGACCACCGCCGTTTTTATTGCCTGCTGCTACAGTAGTGCCCAACGAAAATACAGGGAAATTTAATTCGCGAATTGCTGCAATATCACGGATTACACCATCCACAACAAAACCTTGTACACCTATCCCTTTTGCTAAGGAGATCACAAAATCTCCAGCAACAGCTCGGTTTGTATTTCCTTTTGCATCAATGACTAAAATATCCCCTTCATTTGCAGCCCTAATCGCTTCCAAAACTGCCCCATTTTCACCATCTGGTAAACGTACAGTTACAGCTCGCCCAGCAACTTTAAAATGGTCTGCTAACGGCTTAATATCACTTCGCACATTGGTATGCCCACCAGTTGCATCTGAAATAGCTGTTGTTGGTAAATGCTGAAAGCTTACTTCCACTTTTGTCATACATAACACCCCTATTATGATTAATGACTTACACTAGTATTGTAAATAAAAAATATATCCTATTTCAATATATCTCGAAAATAGTAGTCATTATTAGAATTAAATAATTTCAATAAATTGCTTTGATTGCTCGTCTAAGGCTTCAGCAGCAGATGCTATTTCACTAAAGTCGTTTGCTGTGACAGTAATTTGTTCATTTGTTTTACCTATTTTTTCTGCTATTTTTGTAATACTATCAGTCACCTGACCAATTTCTCGCTCAATACCCTCCACATTATCCTTCACTTCTGAAATAGATTGTTCAACTCTTACAGAAAGCTTACGTACCTCTTTCGCCACTACATCAAAACCTCTACCATATTCTCCAGCCCTAGCGGCTTCAATAGCTGCATTTAATGCCAATAAATTAGTTTGTGAGGCAATTTCTTGTATAGTTTTGACAATCCCTTTAATAGAATCTGCTTGTTTCTGAAGCTGTACAAGATTACTCACATTTTCATTTGATTCCTTTGAAACCACTTTAATGGTTTCTAGTAGATCTTGGCTATTTTGAATGCCCGCCTCTGAACGCTGGTAAAGCTTATTAGACATGCCCTTCAACTTGTCGGCAACACTAACTATCTCATGTTGACGTTCAGTGATATTGGTCGCTATTTTGGATACACCTATTACTTTTCTTGTATTATTTGCGAAGACAGGCATATATGTCGCTTCTAGCCAAATTATATTACCTCTAGCATCAATTCTTTCTATTTTGTCCTGATAGCTGTTTCCTGCCGTTAGGTGGCGCCAAAATTTATCGTACTCCATACTATTAACGAAATCAGGCAAACAAAAGTCTTTATGATGTTTTCCTAGCATTTCCTGCACTGTATAGCCTAATGTTTGAGCAAATAGTTCATTGACATACGCCACTCTTCTATCCATATCGAAGCGGATAATGGCTATATTGCGTTCAATAGCCTGTACTACTAAATCATCGGTTACTTGAGCCTCTACACTATGCATAAAGAACACCCCATCCGTTACTAATTTTTTACTTAAAATTTAATTATTTTACTTTTATATTACATTAATTATGCCTCAGTGTAATTGCAGCAGATGTTAGTGTACCTGCTGCATCAAGATAAAAAACTTGGAGAATGTTCATCCATGTTTTTTTAATAAACGTAAAATCCCTTCAGAGGTAGCCGCTACACGTAAGAACTTCTTTTGCTCTGCACGTATAAAGCCTTCCTCTAGCATTGTTTTAAAATGCTGTAGAAGTGCATCATAGAATCCATGGACATTATATAAAATGACAGGTTTTGTATGAAGTCCAATCTGAGCCCAAGTAAATACCTCAAAATATTCATCTAAAGTCCCTGCGCCACCTGGCAGAGCAATAAAAGCATCTGCTAACTCGGCCATTTTAGCTTTACGAATATGCATAGAGTCTACAATATGAATTTCTGTTAATGAGGTATGGGCCAATTCACGCTTTTGTAAATGTGTTGGCATCACACCAATCACTTCTCCTCCAGCTGCTAAAACAGCATCGGCTACCTTCCCCATTAGGCCTGTTTTAGAACCACCATAGACAACCCCGTGACCGTTTTTTGCCAGTGCTGTACCAAGCTCAGCAGCTTTCTCTGCATAAATAGGACTTTTACCCAAACCGGATCCGCAATACACTGCGATTCTTATAATAATCCCTCCTATTCAAAAAACGTGAAACAATCGGCTATATATTGTCTCACGTTTTTTGGTCATTTATTTTACTTTTATTTTCGTAAATGGCTTGTTTGTTTTAGCATATGACTGATACGGCTTACAATTGCTTCAATGGCATCAGGATTTTTTAATAAATCATAATCATTAATATCTAAACGTAGAACGGGACAAGAATTAAAATTATTTATCCAATTTTCATAGCGTTCATGCATTTCTATCCAATAATCATTCGGTGTTTGTTGCTCCATTGTACGTCCTCGCTCTTGAATACGCCCAATAACTGCATCAATAGGTCCTTCAAGATAGACAAGCAAATCTGGATGTGGGAAATAAGGTGTCATCACCATTGCATCAAACAAATTTGTATAAGTCTCATAATCTGTTGGGCTCATTGTTCCTTTATCATAATGCATCTTAGCAAAAATGCCAGTATCCTCATAAATAGAACGATCTTGTACAAATCCTCCACCATATTCAAAAATACGCTTCTGTTCTTTAAAACGCTCTGCTAAAAAGTAGACCTGTAAATGAAAGCTCCATTTTTCAAAGTCCTCATAAAATTTATCAAGGTATGGATTTGTGTCTACTTTCTCGAACGAGGTACGAAAGTTCAGTGCCTCTGCTAAAGCCTTTGTCATCGTCGATTTTCCTACCCCAACAGTACCTGCAATCGTAATAACCGTTTGTGGTGGAATATCGTACTTCTCTCTTAAATTCATTATTGCAAACTCCTTTGTTGTAACGTATCTTTAATTATTTTTAAAACATGATTTAAATCATTGGGATTTTTTACAAAATCAAGCTGATCTCCATTAAATCGAATAACTGGAATTTCGGGATGCATGCTTTCAAAATGCTCGATAAAAGAATGATAGTCGGCCACAAGCTGCTCCATGTAATCACGTGAAATCATCTTTTCAAACTCTCGCCCTCGCATGGCGATACGCTTCATTAATGTCTCAACGCTGGCATATAAATAAACCACTACATTTGGAACAGGCATGTCTTTCGTTAAAATTCTATAGATCTCTTCATACTTCTCGTATTCAGTTGGTGCCAATGTACGCTTCGCAAATATTAAATTTTTAAAAATATGATAGTCTGCTACAACAGGTTTGGCATGTGCTAAACGAAATTTTTTAATATCGGTTAGTTGCTTATAGCGATTACAGAGGAAGAACATTTCCGTTTGGAAACTCCACTCCTCAATGTTTTCATAAAACTTATTTAAAAAAGGGTTTTCGTCTACAATTTCTTTTAATAGATGGTAATTAAATGTCGCTGCTATCTCTTTCGATAAAGAGGTTTTACCAACACCAATCGGACCTTCTACCGTAACAAATGGAACCGTCACCAGAAGCTCCTCCTTTTGTTCTATGGATTCGATCATTGTGTCCTACATAAAATGAATCAGTACCTTTCATTTTATCATAGTAGGAAAATGAAAAACAGAATCAACCTATTGTTCTAGTAAATTTACCTGGGATATTCTTCTCATGATGACATAGAAAAAAGACATCGAGAATCTACTTCCCGATGCCTTTATACTTATTTATAATTTCACTCGTTGTAAACGAAGTGCATTTAATACGACCGAAACTGAACTAAAGGCCATCGCTGCGCCTGCTACCCATGGAGCAAGCAGACCGAGTGCAGCAATTGGAATACCTAATGTATTATAAGCAAATGCCCAAAATAGATTTTGTTTAATATTACGCATTGTTTTTCTACTCATTAGAATGGCATCCGCGATACTATTTAAATCTCCACGAATAAGCGTAATATCTGCAGCTTCCATTGCCACATCTGTCCCTGTACCAATTGCCATCCCAATATTCGCTGTTGCTAAGGCAGGTGCGTCATTAATACCATCACCAACCATCGCTACTTTTTTCCCTTGGGCTTGAAGTTTTTTCACTTCATCAGCTTTACCTTCTGGTAAGACTTCTGCAATAACATGATTCACGCCTACCTCTGTTCCAATTGCTTGAGCAGTACGCTCGTTATCACCAGTCATCATGATGACCGTAATACCCATATCCTGTAAACGACGAATAGCTTCTTTTGATGTATCTTTCACGGTATCAGCCACAGCTACTAAACCTGCATATTGCCCATTAATGGCTGCTAACATGGCTGTCTTACCATTTCGTTCTAGTTGCTCCATTGTTGGTAAAATATCATTAATATGAATACCATATTGTTGCATTAATTTACGTGTGCCAATGATAACACCTTGACCTGAGACAGTTGCCTGCACACCATAACCCGGTATTGCTTCAAAGAATTGAACGTCACCTAAAGCTATGCCGCGTTTTTCTATGCCTTGAACAATGGCTTCTGCTAGTGGATGCTCTGACTGCTTCTCTGCTGCTCCGATTAAGGATAAAAAGCGTGCTTCATCTTGCTCTGGCGCTAACAGAACATCTGTAAGCTCAGGTTTACCATGTGTCACTGTTCCTGTTTTATCTACAACAACTGTATCTATGCCTTGTGTTTGCTCTAAATGTTCTCCACCTTTAAATAAAATACCAAACTCAGCTGCACGTCCAGAGCCTGCCATTATTGAAGTTGGTGTTGCTAACCCAAGCGCACATGGACAAGCAATGACAAGAACTGCGATTAATACCTCTAAAGCAGGTGTAAATTCCCCTGGACGGACCCAAATAATCCAAATTAAAAAGGTTACAATGGCTATGCCAACAACAATAGGTACGAAAATCCCTGAAATCTGATCTGCTAAACGTTGAATAGGTGCTTTCGATCCTTGAGCATCTTCGACCACTTTAATAATTTGTGCTAATGCTGTATCACGTCCAACCTTTGTTGCAGTCATTTTAATAAAACCATTTTTGTTAATAGTTGAGCCAAATAATAGATCACCTTGCTTTTTATCAACTGGTAGACTTTCTCCTGTTAGCATCGATTCATCAACAGCTGTTGTCCCCTCTATTACCTCACCATCTACAGGAATTTTTTCACCTGGTTTCACTAAAATAATATCGCCAATGATAACTTCTTCTAATGGTACCTCCTTTTCTATACCGTCACGTACAACGATTGCTGTCTTTGCCTGAAGTCCCATTAGTTTTTTTATGGCTTCAGATGAGCGTCCTTTTGCCTTTGCCTCAAACAATTTACCTAGTAAAATAAGTGTAATTAATACAGCACTCGTTTCAAAATAAAGATGTGGACCGTGATGTGATCCTATCGTTACAATCGCTTGATAGACACTATAGAAATAGGCCGCTGATGTCCCCATCACAACAAGCACATCCATATTTGCACTACCATTGCGTAATGCTTTATATGCCCCTACATAAAATTGTTTACCAATAATAAATTGCACTGGCGTAGCCAATACCATTTGGACCCATGGATTCATTAGAAATTCTGGAACATATAAAAATGACGTAAAGGAAAAATGACCAACCATCGTCCAAAGCAGTGGTAAAGAAAGTATAGCCGATAAAATAAATTTATGTTGTTGCTGTTTGATAGCTTTTTCACGATGATCCTCTGTTTCCTGCTCATCTGCCTTTTGATGTGCCCCATAGCCTAGCTTCTCAACTTTTGTAATGATATCTGCGATGGATACTTCCGAAGGATTAAACTCGATCATCGCTTTTTCCAGTGCTAAGTTGACATTAGCAGAGGAAATACCACTTAGTTTATTTAACCCTTTTTCAATGCGAGTCGCACAGGCTGCACATGTCATACCTGTAATATCAAGTTCAGCTTTTTGTTTAACAATACCATAGCCAAGTGCTTCTATTTTCTTTTCAAAATCTGCTTCACTTAGTTTAGTTGGGTCATATTTAATAGATGATTTTTCAAGTGCTAAATTTACTGTTGCATGTTCTACACCATCCATTTTATTTAAACCTTTTTCTATTCGAGTGGCACAGGCCGCACATGTCATCCCTGTAATTTGCAAATTAGCTTCCTTATGATCAGAACTCATTTACCTTTCACCTCTCCTTATACCGACTAGGGGTATATATTTTTAAAAATAAGAGAGTGCCACAGAAGCACTCTACAAATTTTATTTTACTTCATAGCCTTGATCATCAATTGTCTCTTTAATTTGATCAAGTGATACTTGTGCATCGTCAAATGCAACCTCAACTAAACCTTCTGCTAAATTTACTTTTACTTGTTCAACACCAGCTAAAGCACCAACGTTTTTTTCAACTGCGTTTACACAATGACCACATGACATTCCTTGTACGTTTAATGTTACGTTTTGCATAATAAAATCTCTCCTTTTGTATGTTTTCAATCTATTTTTTCATTAACTTTTGAATCGTTATTACTAACTCATCTAATACTGCTTCATCGCCCTCTGATAGACGATCCACAACACAGCCCTTTAAATGACCTTCTAATAATATTTTTGCCACACTATTTAATGCAGATTGTGTAGCAGATAGTTGCGTAATAATATCATCACAGTAAACGTCTTTATCAATCATTCCCTTAATACCACGAATCTGACCTTCAATTCGATTTAAGCGAGTTGTTAAATCCTTTTTCACACGCTCAGGGTGATGACTTTTTCGGCAAGACGTAGCTTCCTCTGTATGACAAGCTTCTTCTTTTACTGTCTCCTCCATTCACTACACCTCCTATTTGTAATTATCATACTATACCCAAGAAGGGTATGCAAGTCATAAAAAATTTTATTTTTCATCGTGATGATGTTCATGGTCATTTTCTAATTTACATAAAATAGAATTATCATGTCGATGTAAGGATGTTTCTAATTGAATTGTTACATGCTTAATGCCCTTATGTTGAAGATTATGTTCAATTTTCCGCAAGATATGCTCACTCTCAGCTATTTTCAATTGATCATTTACAACCGCATGACAGGATAATGCATTCGTTCCACTAGTAATTGTCCAGATGTGTAAATCGTGGATACTTTCTATTCCATCAGTCTGCTCTATTAACTGAATAATCTCCTGAACATCTACATTTGAAGGTGTCCCCTCCATTAAGACATGAATGGAGGCTTTTGTGACATGGTAGCCACTTCGTACGACCAATAATGCAACAATAACGCTTGCAAGAGGATCTGCCCAGCCCCAGCCAAAAAACATAATTAATAGTGCCGCAACAATAGCTCCTACAGACCCTAGCATATCACTTAGTACATGTAAAAATGCTCCGCGCATATTTAAATTATCCTTTGTATCACTTCCACGCATCATAATCCAGGCAACTAAAATGTTTACGAACAAACCAATTATACTAATTATAAGCATTCCAGTTGTAGCTACTTCTGGTGGGTTTGTAAATCGTTCAATTGCTTCATAGAAAATAAATAATGCGATTCCTATTAATGTAATGCCATTCAATACTGCAGCTAGAATCTCAAATCGTTTATAGCCGTATGTCTTACTATAGCTTGCAGCTTTTTCCCCAAACATAAAAGCTAACATTGCTATGCCTAAAGAGATAGAGTCGCTTAACATATGCCCTGCATCTGATAAAAGAGCCAAACTATTTGTTAAAAAGCCACCAATGGCTTCCACTACCATATACCCTGTAATAATAATAAACGACAGTAATAATACCTTTTTATTTGCACCATGTGTATGATCATGGCCATGGTCGTGTTGATGTCCCATTGTTATTCCCCCATTTCATTTTAGTTATGAGCCGCATGCTCAATAGCCTGCTTCAATAAATTCATAATGTGATCATCGTCCTTAGAATAATATATGGTTGTTCCTTCTCTCCTAAATTTCACCAATCTTAAATTTTTAAGAAAGCGTAATTGGTGGGAAACGGTTGATTGGCCTAAATCTAAAATTTCTGCAATATCATTAACAGAATGTTCATCTGAACAAAGTAAGTTTAAAATACGAATTCGTGTTGGATCACTCAAGGCTTTAAAAGTCTGAGATACTACAAATAATGTCTCTTCATCTAAATGCTGATCAATATTTTTTTGCATTTCTGAACTGTTTAATTTTTCATCCATAGAAGTTTACCCCATTCTTCAATATTTATATATGAGCATGTGTTCATATATAAATATATATGGATATATAAGGAATGTCAACAAGTATTTATGCTTCGACATATTACATATCAATCGCTTACGCATGGCTGCAATGATTTTAGATGAATATAACATCCGAAAAGAAGTTAAAAGTAGCAATTACCAAT
This sequence comes from Lysinibacillus sp. LK3, assembly GCF_001043675.1. Taxonomy (NCBI): domain Bacteria; kingdom Bacillati; phylum Bacillota; class Bacilli; order Caryophanales; family Bacillaceae; genus Lysinibacillus; species Lysinibacillus sp. LK3. The sequence goes on along the minus strand of NZ_LDUJ01000005.1, from coordinate 14,915 downwards.
TCAGCACGCTACACTACTGTTAAGGAGAGATATGAGTGGATATTTTTGACGCAGATCGTTTATTTATGAAACAAGCATTAGAGGAAGCTCAACAGGCTGCATTACTTGGGGAAGTACCAATTGGTGCAGTACTTGTTTATGAAGGAAAAATCATTGCACGTGCGCATAATTTAAGAGAAACAACGCAAAATGCAACAACACATGCGGAGCTGTTAGTGATTCAAGAAGCCTGCAAAAAAATAGGGAGTTGGCGACTGGAGGATACTACTCTTTATGTTACATTGGAGCCTTGTCCAATGTGTGCAGGAGCCATTCTCCAATCACGTGTACCCCGAGTTGTTTATGGGGCAAGAGATCAAAAAGCTGGCTGTGTAGATTCTCTTTACCATTTATTAAATGATGAACGCTTTAATCATGAATGTGATGTAACAGAAGGGATTTTAGCCGAGGAATGTGGTCAAATTTTAACAGACTTTTTTAAGGCATTACGAGACCGTAAAAAAGCTGAGAAAAAAGCACGATTAGCTTCCAACGATGTAAATGGTCTTTAAAGAAGGTGCCTCCTAATGAGACACCTTCTTTAATATTTAAGGGAATGGCGATATATATGAAATATGTCGTAGCAGCGACCATCTTCATAACTAATTTATTGAGCTTGAATAGTGGATTGTGTAAAAACACATTCTCCTTCGATATATGTAGCGAAAGGTTTTACATGCATAAGCTGGTTATGTGAAAGCGTCAGCAAATCGTCTGTTAGTACAACAAAATTAGCTTCATAGCCCTCTTTTAACTGACCAACGTTCTCCATACGAATCATCGTCTTGGCATCAACTGTGTATAGCTGTAATGCCTCCTCTACAGAGATTTTTTCTACGGTACCTAAATCTGTTCCATCATAGGCTGTTCGTGTAACAGCTGCTTGTATCGTAACAAAGGGATTAGCCGCTTCTGCCCATGATGTAGCTGGCGCATCTGAAGAGAGCGCTGTCGCAATCCCCCTCTTGAGAAATGTTTGTACACCATATAATGTCTGTGTTTTTTCTAGCCCTAGATTCTCTAAATAACTCTCAATTTCACAAAATAAGAAGATGGGTTGTGGCACAAAGCCTATCCCCCATTCAGCAGCTTTTTGCAAGGCACTTTTAGATGGCATGGCTGCATGCTCAATACGAACAGACGGTGCATCTGTTAACCAAGCCTTTTCCTCATAAAATGTGTCGACAATTAGATCAATGGCTCTGTCCCCCATTGCATGAACCACTAATTGAATACCATATTCTTTTGCTACCGCAGCAGCCGCTAGCAGCTCCTCTTTCGAAGTCATTGCTATGCCTTTTTCATCACTTCCCAAAAATGGCTCAGAAACAAGTGCTGTACGTCCTGAAACACTGCCATCCGAAAATAGCTTAATGCCTCCGATATAGACTCCTGCAGAACGATCAATAGTATTTGCTGTCAACAGCTCATATCGTTGAATATCTTCCCAGATATAATAAACTGCTACGCGTTGCTTAAAGCCTTTTTCTCGGGCTTTACGATACAGGCCTAAATAATCAATTGGTGCTACCGTGGCCATTAATTCTGTAATACTTGTTACACCATAGGATGCCAAAGTCTGTGATAGCTTTAGGAGCCTTTTGACAATCTCTTCTTCAGATGGTGTAGGTAAATGCTGTAGTACTAGATTACGTGCATTTTCACGCAGTACGCCTGTAGGTTCTCCATTTTCATCCCGATCGATTTGTCCACCTTGTGGATCAAGCGTATCCTTCGTAATACCTGCGATTGCTAATGCTTTACTATTAACCGATATAATATGACCACATGTACGCATAACAATGACAGGTAACTCTGTAGAGGCACGGTCTAAGTCCTCTTTTAAAGGCGCTCTTCTTTCCTTTAGTTTCCCTTCATCATAGCCCCAGCCTAATAGCCATCCCCGCTGACTTGCATCATAGTTTGCTAATGCATTAATTATATCCTCAATAGAATAAATATATGGAGGTAAACAAGCCACTTGTTCCATAACATCCGCTAACATAATCGGATGCATATGAGCGTCAATAATCCCAGGGATAATGACCTTTCCTTGTACATCTATTATTTCTCCCTGATAGGGGGGTAAATCTTCCTGTTGTCCAATCCAAAGTATCTTTCCTCCTTCGATTACCATAGCAGTTGCAGATGGCTGAATAGTATCTGCTGTATATATCTTTGCGTTACAAATAATTTTCATCATTTTTCAACTCCTATTTCTTCTATACCAAAAGTAGATTTTTCAGGATCTTCTGCTTTCAGCACCTTATGCAAAATAGTACCGATAATAAAGCCAACAATAGATGGCATAATCCAAGCAAATCCACTAGACTGCAATGGTAAATGCATGACCAACTGTGTCACACCAGGTATCGTAATTTCATAGCTAGCAAATGTTTCAACGACGCTTACTAGAAATGCAAATAGTACAGTTCCTTTATAGGCTCCTGCATTTGGTACAAAACGATCAAAGGCACCCAGTAGCACAAGTATAATAATGACTGGATAAATTACCAAAAAAATCGGCAATGTAATTTCGACGATGGCACCTACACCTAAGGAGCCAATAGTTGCGCCTACTACACACATAATAAAGACCCACGTTCTATAGCCAAGCTTCTCTTTTGTTAGTTCATTTAAAAACTGTGAGGATATGACCATGACGCCAATCGCTGATGTTAAGCAGGCAAAAACAACACATATAGCTAGTAACGCTTTACCCAAATTACCAATGACACTAAAGGCAATGCCCGCTAATAGTTCTGTATCACTGCCAGGATTTGTGATGATGCCACTACTTGTAGCCCCTAAATAGAGCAGGCCACCATATACTGCAATTAACCCTATTGCAGCAATAGCCATTCCACCAAGCGCGACCTTTTTAGATTGTTTCCCTTTATAGCCATAGCCAACTATTGCTGCTAAAAAGATTGGCGCACAAAGAATACCTGTTCCCACATCTCCTGTTTGATATGCTGCTATTATGGAGTTGGCAAAAACCCTTTCTGCTCCTGTATTAATTGCCGCTCCTATTGGGTCTAATACCCCTTTACCAATGAGGATAATAAGGATAAGAACAAGAACAGGCGTCAACCATTTTCCAATCTTATCAATCACATTTGATTGGTCCATCGCAAAGTAAAAGCAAATCGCGAAAAATGCTAATACTGACACCATTAAAGGTACGTTCGGAATAATTTGTGATACTCCTAATTCATGAGTTGTCGCTGACATCCTCGGTATTGTGACAACCATCCCAATACAAACCATCATGACCGTATTAAAGGCTTTATAAAACCAATTTCCGATTGGTCTTGTGAGCGCTTCCACAGTTCCCCCAGTATTATAAATTGCATACACCGCAAGCACAGGTAAAATAACACCCGTTAAGCTAAAGCCAATCAGAGCGGAGATCCATGATTCCCCTGCACTATTTCCTATGGATGGCGGAAATATTAAATTCCCAGCACCAAAAAATATAGCAAATAAGGCTAGCCCCACGATTATCGTATGCTGCACAACTTTAGACATATCCTCAACCCCTTTATAATCGTTTACAGAAGATTTATCTAAATAATAAAAAATTTAATAACACGAAAAAAGGAGATAAATTTTTATCCCCTTTTTGTAAAAATTTTTTTACAACAATTCATATTTTAAACACTTATATTTTAGTAATTGACGAGAAATACCTAAACGTCTAGCTGTTTCCGCTAATCGTCCATCAGTTTCACGCAACTTTTCCGCTATAATTAGACGCTCGTAGGCTTCCGTTAAATCTCGTAAATGTCCAGATTGGTTGTTTTGCATGATCGATTGAGTTGAATGTTGAATATTTTTTTTAATCCTCTCTGGAACATGTTCAACAAGTATTTCATCCCCAAGCAAATTATTATATGCCGATTCAAGGGCATTTTTTAGTTCACGCACATTCCCAGGCCAATGATAGGCATAAAATAACTGAATTACTTCATTACAATAGCTTACATTTTTCTGTAGTGTATGTTCATTGTAAAATTGTATATAAAAATCAAGGATAAATGGAATATCTTCCTTCCTTAATCTTAGCGGAGGCAAATCAATTTGAAGAACATTTAAGCGATAAAATAAGTCCTCACGTAGCCTTTTTTCAGCTAATAGTTTGTCCACATCTTCATTGACAGTAGTAATATACCGTATATCCAAGGGCTCACCATTTAACACTTTTATATCTACCGCATGTAAAAGTTTCGCTTGCAAAGATATATCCAATAAATTAAGGTGGTCAATGAGTAGCGTCCCTCCATTAGCCTCCTGTAACTTTCCACTTTTTGCTTCATTGTCCGAGCCGTATAGCTGAGTAAATATATTATCCTCTGTTAATGTTGAGCAGTTCAAAGTAATAAACGGCTTTGTATAGCGTTCACTTTCATTGTGTATGCCTTGTGCGATTATATCTTTCCCAGTTCCAGTTTCCCCAGTTAGTAAAACTGGTGCACTTTTTTGAGCACTACGATGTGCCTTTTCAAGTTGAGTTTTCATTTCGGCGTTTGTTGTAATGTAATCCTCTAAACGATAGGTTGTATGATTATCTCGATATAATTTATGTCCCAGGAAATTATCTAAGTATTTAATTTGCTTAGTTTCATAAAAATGTTTTGAAAATTCAATGGCACCAATGGCTTTTCCATGCTCCATAATGGGATAGGTCGAACTCAGTGATAAATAACTAAAACCATTCAATGTTGTCAGTTGTTGTTCATAGTATAAAACTGGCTGCCCTGTTTGTATGACTTGAAAAACAGTACTTGTCTCAGGTGATAAATTTTGATAATTATCAGTCACTGTGCTGTGAAAAAATTCATCTGGTGTTAAGCCGATTTCCAATAATATATTTAAATCTGCTAAATCATAAAAGATTGCACAGCCTTTATCATCTGTAATTAAAACATTATCAAATTCACTGAAAGCCTGTGCAAATTGTTGCAATTCCATGAATTTCTCCCCCTTGTCCCCATGAATATTACCCATTATAACGAATTTTCAAAAATTATGAGAGATTTCAATTTTAGCAACACAAAAAAGCTATTTTAGAACATCCATAAAGGAATTGTCTAAAATAGCTTTATCTGTCGTTTATTTTGGTGCGATTACTTCTTTACCGCCCATATAAGGTCTTAAAACTTCAGGAATTACTACGCTGCCATCAGCTTGTTGATAGTTTTCTAGAAGAGCAGCAACTGTACGACCAATGGCAAGACCTGAGCCGTTTAATGTATGCACATATTCTGGTTTTGCATTTGGCTCACGACGGAAGCGGATATTTGCTCGTCGTGCCTGGAAATCCTCAAAGTTAGAGCAAGAAGAAATTTCACGGTACATGTTTTGTGCAGGAATCCAAACTTCTAAATCATATTTTTTCGCTGCAGTAAAACCTAAATCAGCTGTACACATTTTTAACTTACGATATGGTAAGCCTAGTAATTGTAATACTTTTTCTGCATGACTTGTTAGTAGCTCTAATTGTTCGTATGACTCCTCTGGTTTTACAAAACGTACTAATTCTACTTTATTGAACTGGTGTTGACGAATTAATCCACGTGTATCACGACCTGCAGATCCCGCTTCTGAACGGAAGCAAGCACTATACGCTGCAAAGCCTTGTGGTAAAGCTTCAGCCGGTAAAATCTCATCTCGATAGAAGTTCGTTACTGGTACTTCTGCAGTTGGAATCATAAAATAATCTGTTTCCTCTAATTTGAATACATCTTCCTCAAATTTCGGAAGTTGCCCTGTACCTGTTAGGCTATCTCGATTAACAATGACAGGTGGTAGCATTTCCTCGTAACCATGCTCCTCTGCATGTAAATCCATCATGAATGTCATTAATGCTCGTTCTAAACGAGCACCAAGACCACGATAGAATAAGAAACGGCTACCTGTTACTTTCGCGCCGCGCTCAAAGTCTACAATTTTTAAATCCGTAGCAAGGTCCCAGTGTGCTTTAATATCAAAATCAAATGTCGGAATTTCACCCCACGTATATTCTTCAACATTGTCATCCTCTGTAGTGCCTACTGGTACAGATTCATGTGGGATGTTTGGTAAACGCATCATCATATCTTTAAAGCGCTCTTCAACATCATTTAATTGTACATCTAATTCTTTAATTTCATCGCCAACCTGACGCATACGAGCAATGACTTCATCAGCATTTTCTTTGTTGCGTTTCATAACTGAGATTTGTTCAGATACTTTATTGCGTTCTGCTTTTAATTCTTCTGTTTTGGCAATCAATTCACGACGTTTTGCATCTAAGTCTTCAAAGTCATCTAAGTTTCCCAAGTCTTCATTACGTGTTAATAACATCTCTTTAATTTCCGTGAAATTCTCACGGACGCGTTTAATATCTAACATCTTCATACCTCCAATAGTTTCTTCATGATGGAAAATCGTTGCAGCGAAATGAACACAAAAAAGCCCTCATCCCTAAAAAGGGACGAGAGCTACCCGCGTTGCCACCCTAATTGACTAGACATATTTCTGCCTAATCCACTTATTTCATAACGGCATTTCAGCCGGCTACAGCCTACTTCATTCACTTCGACTGTGCAACTCCAGGACGGATTCACAAGTGCTTTTATCAGCTTCCACCAACCGCTGACTCTCTAAAAAAAACGTGCTTGCTACTACTTCCCATCATCGTGTTCAGTTATTTAAAATTTAAACATACTGTACTATATGAAAACAAATTTTGCAAGTCATACCATAGAGGTTACAAAATATTCAAGAATTCGTGTATCCTCTGTTAATTCGGGATGAAACGAACAACCCAATAAATGGCCATCTTGTGCCAAGATTATTTTCCCTTCATGTTGTGCAAGAATTTCAACACCTTTACCTACCGCTTCAATATGAGGTGCACGAATAAATACTGCTGGAATCCCTACACCTACTTTAGGAATATCTAGTTGTACTTCGAAGCTATCCACCTGACGTCCATATGAGTTTCTTGCTACAGTCACGTCCATCACAGCCAAATGTGGTTCATCTTCAATTAGATCCTTGGCTAATAAAATTAATCCCGCACATGTACCAAGCATCGGTAATCCTTGCTGTGCAAGTCCACGAATTGACTCTAGCAGATCAAATCGATCCAGCAATTTTCTCATTGTTGTGCTTTCTCCACCTGGTAACACAAGTCCATCTAGGTTTCCTAAATCCTTTCTTTGTTTTACTTGAATTGCTTCACAACCAAGAGCTTCTAACATTTGTATATGCTCACGAACTGCTCCTTGTAATGCTAATACACCAATTCGCTTCATGCTACCAACCTCGCTCTTGCATACGCTCGTTGTGTCCAAGCTGTGCAATATCAATCCCCTTCATAGGCACTCCGAGCTCTTTTGATATTTCCGCAATAAGCTTATAGTCTTTATAATGAGTAGTCGCCTCTACAATGGCACGTGCAAATTTTTCAGGGTTCTCAGATTTAAAAATACCTGAACCAACGAAAACGCCATCAGCTCCAAGTTCCATCATTAAGGCTGCATCAGCAGGCGTTGCCACTCCTCCTGCTGCGAAGTTTACTACTGGTAAACGACCAAGACGTTTAATTTCTCTTAATAACTCGAAAGGAGCTCCTAGTAATTTCGCCTCTGTCATTAATTCATCCTCTGTCATTCCTACGACTTTACGAACCTGTGCATTTACTTTACGAATATGGCGAACGGCCTCCACAATATTCCCTGTACCTGGTTCACCTTTAGTTCGTAACATCGAGGCACCTTCCCCGATACGACGGGCTGCCTCTCCTAAATCACGACAGCCACACACAAACGGTACTGTGTATTCACTTTTTAATAAATGGTATTCTTCATCAGCTGGTGTTAAAACTTCACTTTCATCAATATAATCAACACCCATTGCTTCTAAGACACGTGCTTCAACAATATGACCAATACGTGCTTTGGCCATCACAGGAATAGTTACAGCCCCCATCACTTCCTCAACAATACGAGGATCGGCCATGCGTGCAACGCCACCTGCTTTCCGAATATCTGACGGTACTCTTTCTAATGCCATAACTGCTACAGCACCTGCAGCTTCTGCAATTTTTGCTTGCTCTGCATTAATGACATCCATAATGACGCCGCCTTTTTGCATTTCTGCCATTCCACGCTTTACTAGCTCTGTACCTGTTTGTTTCATTTTCTAACCTCCACCTTTATGATGAAGTTTAGTATAATAGAAATTGACCATATCAAAATATCCAGTTTTTAAAATATTTATAGGGTCAGGAGGTTCCAGATCATGGATATGCTTTTATTCCAGCTTGAAAGAGATAGTGATAAACCGCTTTATGATCAGCTTTATAACGGTATTAAAGAAGCTATTATTTCTAAAAAAATAACTGTAGGAGAAAAACTGCCTTCAAAAAGAAAATTAGCTGATTTTTTAAACATTTCCCAAACAACAATTGAAATTGCCTATGCTCAGCTATTAGCTGAAGGCTATATTATGTCCAAATCACGTATTGGCTATTTTGTAGAAGAAATAGATGAACTGCCCTACATTCAACAAGATACTATGGCGTCCATTAATGAATATCCTAAGAAAAAGTCTTACAAAATCGATTTTAATCCAGGATCTATTGATATCGATGCTTTTCCATTTCAAACATGGAGAAAGTATGCAAAAGAGCTTTTTGACGATACCTCAAAGGAGCTATTATTAACAGGGGAACCACAAGGTGAACTGTCTTTACGCACAGAGATTGCTAATTATTTATATCAATCCCGTGGTGTTGTATGCCACCCTGAACAAATTGTTATTGGTTCAGGGACGGAGCAGCTCCTCCCTATGATTCTCCGTCTTTTTAGTGAGGACACCAGCTTTGCATTAGAAAACCCAGGATACCCTGCCGTCCATCGAATGTTTTCGCAGCATAAACGAAAAGTTTATCCAATTGCAGTTGATGAAGAGGGCATAATTATTCATGATCTGGAAAAAACAAATGCTAATGTTGTGTATATTACACCCTCACATCAATTCCCAACTGGGGCTGTATTATCTGCTACAAGACGAGCTCAAGCTTTAAATTGGGCGGCACAAAGCACCTCTCGTTATATTATTGAGGATGATTATGATTCGGAATTTCGTTATGCTGGAAAACCAATTCCTGCCCTACACGCATTAGATCGAAACGATAAAGTTATTTACATGAGTACTTTTACTAAATCTTTAATGCCATCCTTGCGAGTAGCTTATTTTGTACTTCCACCTAAACTACTTGCTACTTATAACGATGTCTTTAATTATTACTCATCAACGGTGCCTCGTTTTGATCAGCATATTGTGGCAAATTTTATGGGTGATGGGCATTTTGCAAAGCATCTCAATCGTATGCGTAAAATTTATCGTAAAAAACATGATAAACTAACTTCTATTTTAGAAAAATATTCATCATCCATTAACATTACTGGTGAACAAGCGGGTATGCATATTTTATTAGAGGTTCAACACACATTTTCAGAAAAACAATTACAACAGCTCGCCTCTCAAGCAGAAATCGGTATTTATCCATTATCAGCCTATAGACTAGATCATTATGAATCTTCACAAGCTCAATTTTTATTAGGTTTTGGAGGGATTCCCGTACAAGCAATCGAATCATCCATTGAGCAGTTGATGGATTGCTGGAGTATACAAAAAAACGACCCATCTACGTAGATGGGTCGTTTTATATTAAGTCTCAATTAATTGAATTTGATAATGCTCAAACCAAGTATGAATTTGCCCTAGATAAGCTAAAAGCTGGGGACCTGCCATTAATTGCCCATACCACGGAACCTTAAAAGAGCTACCTCCCGATTCAATTAACTCCGCAAGCTTTTGTCGTTCAAATAGTTCATGCAAAATTGAATTTTTATCATGTAGAATTTCCTTCAACCATTTTTGCACTCCTGCTGTATAGATAGGATGATATGTTTTTGGATAAGGATTTTTTTTACGATATAACACTTCATTCGGCAATAGATGTGCCATTGATTTTCGAAGTAATCCTTTTTCTATTCCATCTAAATTCTTCATTTCCCACGGAATATTCCAGGCATATTCTACAAGCCGATGATCTGCAAAAGGGACACGTACCTCTAAACTTGCCCCCATACTCATACGATCCTTCCGCTCTAATAATGTCTGCATAAACCATAGCATATTTAAGTAGGACATTTCACGGTGCTTTGCCTCTGCTAGACCTTCTCCATCTAGCAAAGGAACTTCAGCTATTGTTTGTGTATATAGTTGTTGTGCATAGGCTTCAATTTTTAATTTTTTGTTCCACTTCTCTTGGAGTAATGCACTTCTTTCAGACAATGAACGGATCCAAGGGAAACCAGTAGTCCTATCTTTAAACCATGGATAACCACCAAAAATTTCATCTGCACACTCTCCTGATAGCGCTACAGTAAATTCCCTTTTTATTTCACGACAAAACCATAATAACGAAGAATCTACATCTGCCATACCTGGGGAATCACGAACAATGACCGATTCCACTAATAAATCAATTAACTGTTGCTGAGTGATTTCCTCTGCGTGGTGAGCTGTCTTGAAAGTTTCTGTCATTTTTTGAATCCAGTACGTATCCGTGGAGGTCTGAAAAGAATGTGGGTTAAAGAAGCGCTCATTATCTTCATAATCAATAGAATACGTATGCAATTGATGGTTTTGCTGTTGGAATCTATTTGCTGCAATGCCTGTAATAATACTGGAATCTAGTCCTCCTGAAAGAAACGTACAAATGGGTACATCCGAAACTAGCTGACGTTCTATAGCATCCGTTAACAAAAAACCAACATGTTCAATTGTTTCTCCTAATGTTTCTTCATGTCTACGGCTTTGTAGTTGCCAATACGGCCACTTTCTTAAACCTTCTTCTCTAGAGAATCGCATAGCATAGCCAGGTCGTAATTCTTCAATATTTTGAAAAAGGGTTTTACCTGGCGCTCTAGAAGGTCCTACAGCCATCATACTTGCCAACCCTTCAACGTTTACACATGCTTGAACCGTGGGGTGTGCTAGCAGAGCCTTCACCTCAGATGCAAAAAGTACACCTTCTTGTTGCTCTGTATAATACAAGGGTTTTACGCCTAGTCGGTCTCGACACAAAAATAAAGACTGTGTTTGCTCATCCCAAACACCGAAGGCAAAAATACCATTTAGAAATTCTACACACTGCTCTTTCCATTCAATATAGGCAGTTAATAGTACTTCAGTATCCGATTGTGTTGTAAAGCTGTGCCCTCTTTTTTGAAGTTCCTTACGTAGCTCCTCTGTATTATAAAGTTCGCCATTATATGTAATGACATAGTTCAAACCATCATGGATTTTTTTCATTGGCTGTTTGCCACCGATTAAATCAATAACAGCCAACCGTCGATGGCCAAATGCAATATGCTCACTACACCAAATATTTTCATCATCTGGCCCTCTCTTATTTAATGTTTGCGTCATCGATTTTAATATTGTGTCACTTGTTCTTAAGTCCTTTTGAAAACTAGCCCAGCCTGTAATGCCACACATTTAGCCACATCCTTTCGCCTATTAGCGTATGCTATAGCGTGTAAAAATGTGAAAAAGCACATGAATGCTTAAGTGCATTCATGTGCTCGTATTTAAATATTAAAACAATCCACCAACAAAGTCTGTAATGCCTCCCCATAAATTACCGAAGAAGTTACCTACACCTTGGAAGAACAATGAGATACCGCTAGCACGCTCTACAGCCTCTGTTGTGACAACATCGGATGAAATATCCTTGCCATCGATAAAGCCGTAATCTGTGCCTTCTGTGCGTTCAATAACGACCTTTCCTACAACAGTGCCTTTTTTAACGTCTGCCTCTAAACTCTTTTTATCTAAAACCAATGTAGGTTTATATAAGTCTTTATCAGAAGACTTAATCATAAATGAAATTGGTTCTTTTACTGCAATCGATACTTTGTCTTCTTTACCTTTTGTCACTTTAACTGTTTTTTGATCTTTGAATGTATAGTTCCCTGGTAAAATTTCTTGCTTTGAGAATTGTGAAAAGCCGTAGTTAAATAATTTTGCTGTGGCATCAAAGCGAGCTTCATAGGACCCTTGTCCATTTGCATCAACAGCTTTCATTACAACTGCAATCAAACGAGTACCATTGCGCTCTGCAGTACCTGTGAAGCAGTGACCTGCAAAGTTTGTTGTACCTGTCTTTAATCCATCTACACCTTGATATTCATACACTAACCCCGGTAACATAAAGTTCCAGTTAGACATTTTAATTGCATCTTCTGTTCCTTCACGGAATGTCTTTTTTGCAATTTTAGATGTTTCTAATACCTTTGGGTGATCTTTTAATAAATGATATGCTAATTTTGCTACAGATTTTGCAGGCATCACATTCTCATCTTCTGGGCCTGTGCCTGATGGGTGCATACCAAATAAATCAGCATTATTAAGACCAGTAGAATTGACAAATTTATAGCCCTCTAAACCAAGTTCTTCTGCTTTTTTATTCATTAACTTTAAAAATTCAGTTTCAGAACCTGCGATCGTTTCAGCAATAGCTACGGTTGCTGCATTTGCTGAATAGATTGCCATTGCCTCATATAACTCACGAATCGTATAAGAGCCATCTCTACGTAAAGGTACATTACTTAATGCACGATTTTGAGACATACGATACGTATAATCTGTTACGTGATATTCTTGATCCCATTTAACTTTCCCTGCATCAATCGCGTCCAATAACAGGTATTCAGTCATCATCTTTGTCATACTTGCAATACCTAGTGAAGTATCTGCATTTTGTTCAAATAAAATTTTCCCTGAATCTGCATCAATTAAAATCGCAGCATCCACTGTTAATCCTAAATCTGTTTCCGCATTTGCCTTTGCAGGAATACCTGCAAAAATACTAAATAATAAAACAGGAATTAGGAGTAAGCGTAATACGGTGTTCATTTTCTTTTTCACCTTTAAAGCCCTCCAAAAAATAATCTTGTCCTCGACATTTTATCATAGATAACAACAAACGTGTTGACTCTCTACCATAAAAAAATGCTCTCGCGCCATCTTTGTAGACGATGCGAAAGCATAAAAGTTGCAAGTAATATATTACATGGAATAGTTTGGTGATTCTTTTGTAATCTGTACATCATGTGGATGTGATTCACGAAGACCAGCACCTGTCATTCTAACAAATTGTGCATTCTCGCGTAGGTGCTCCAGATGTGGAGCTCCACAATAACCCATACCAGCGCGAATACCACCAATCAGTTGGTAGATTGTATCAGCTAATGGTCCTTTATAAGGAAGACGGCCTTCAATACCTTCAGGTACTAATTTTTTTGCATCCTCTTGGAAGTAACGATCTTTAGAACCTTTTTCCATTGCGCCGATAGAACCCATACCACGATAAACTTTAAAGCGACGGCCTTGGAAAATTTCTGTTTCTCCAGGAGATTCAGATGTACCTGCTAGAAGAGAACCAAGCATTACAACGTTGCCTCCAGCTGCTAAAGCTTTTACGATATCACCAGAGTATTTAATACCACCATCAGCAATTATTGTTTTACCTAGCTCACGAGCTACTGTAGCACAATCATATACTGCTGTAATTTGTGGTACACCTACACCTGCTACAACACGTGTAGTACAAATAGAACCAGGACCGATACCTACTTTAACAACATCTGCTCCTGCTTCAAATAATGCACGTGCGCCTTCTCCAGTAGCAACATTACCAGCGATGATTTCTAGCTCAGGGTAAGTCTCACGGATTGAGCGAATTGTTTGTAATACGCCTTCTGAATGACCATGGGCCGTATCGATTACAACAATGTCAACTTGTGCTTCAACAAGCTTCTCAATACGTACCATCGTATCTTTTGATACACCAACTGCCGCGCCTACTAGTAAACGGCCATGTGTATCTTTCGCAGCATTCGGGAATTCAATCACTTTCTCGATATCCTTAATTGTAATAAGTCCAGTTAATCTACCTTCTTCATCTACAATTGGAAGCTTTTCGATTTTATATTGTTGAAGAATTTTTTCAGCATCCTCTAAAGTCGTTCCCACTGGTGCTGTAATCAAATCTTCTTTTGTCATTACATCTTCAATTTTTAAAGAGTAGTCAGAGATAAAACGTAAATCACGGTTTGTAATAATCCCTACTAGCTTTTGATTTTCCATACTATCAACAATAGGAACACCAGAGATTCGGTATTTACCCATTAGATGCTCAGCATCGAAAACTTGATGTGTCGGAGTTAAGAAGAATGGGTTTGTAATAACACCATTTTCAGAACGTTTTACTTTTTCTACTTGTTCAGCTTGCTCATCAATCCCCATGTTTTTATGGATAATACCGATACCGCCTTGACGTGCCATAGCAATCGCCATTTTAGACTCTGTAACTGTATCCATACCTGCGCTGACCATTGGGATGTTTAATTTAATCTTTGGTGTTAATTGAACAGATAAATCAACATCTTTCGGTAGTACTTCGGAATGAGCTGGTACTAATAATACATCATCAAAAGTTAAACCTTCTTTGGCAAATTTAGTCTCCCACATTTTCGTAACTTCCTCCTATAGTTAAAAGAATATTAATTGTAAGATTAACAACGTGGACTGCTACTGTCAAGGAACTTATAAAAGAAAGACAATTCAGATTTTTAACAAATAACAATTAAGATAAACAATACAAATAATTAACTACATTTTCGAGGCATTTATTTGCATTTTTTAAATTCAGAAAACACTTTTGAACAATCTCTTTAGTAGAGTTAAAAGTTATCAAAAGAGAAAGTAAAAAAACAGCCAGCATACAGCTGACTGTTTTATTGCCT
>NZ_LDUJ01000049.1:0-1942 GCF_001043675.1 Lysinibacillus sp. LK3 | reverse complement strand
AGGCAATAAAACAGTCAGCTGTGCGCTGACTGTTTTTTTATTGTATATTTAAAAAAAACCTTGCTATGCGAGGGGTTCCAAAGAGCTTCTAGCTATGGACAAGAAAAAAACAGCCGAGCAATCAGGTATGTTGGTGAGTATTCGAGCAAAAATAATTGTTTCATCTTTTGTGGTTTATTTGAAAGGGAAGAGTAGCTTAATGATATTCGATCGGCATGCCAACCTGAATACAAATATGGAAACAGGAAGTTTTGAGTGTGTCTTTTGACACGGACCAGTACTCCAGCGTTTCACGCGAGAGCAAACCACCAGTCTAACTTGGTTCTGATTCATTGTAATCTTAGCAAGATATAGAAGGGGTTAGTAAGCTATTAACTAAGTCGGCTAAAATTTTCAAGCCTTCAGTGAAAGAATAAAATTAGAAGTTATGAAAACCCCAGCATTTGTGGATAGCTAAACATTCTGTAACTTTTTTTAAAATTAAATAATATCAATCACCATCAGTACGTTCTTATAAGACATAGTTAATATAGATAAGGGCTGTGATTTAAATTAAATATTGTTGGGGGCTTAGGCCCTTTATTTTTGTTGTTAAAAATATGTTCTACACTAAAAATTTCCGGAACTAAAATTATTGTTGAAACTACATTAGCATTTAAGTAGCTTTTTACATTTCTTAGAATAACGATGTTTCGCCGCATATTCTTATATGATACTGTAATCGAATTTTAGCTAGACACTTGGTTAAAGTTTGCTGCTATGTACATAAGTATCGTCAATAAAGTAGAAAATTTAGTTCTATTCGTCATTCTTCATCCTTATACTATAAAGATTACATCAAAAAGGAGAGGAAATTTTGTGGATTGATGGCGTGTTTTCTGGTGGCGGTTTGAAGGGCTTTGCCTTAGTAGGGGCATATCAAGTATTAGAAGCTGAACATTTTCGATTTAAACGTGTAGCTGGTACAAGTGCAGGTGCCATTTTAGCTGCCTTTATTGCTGCGGGTTATAGTGGAAAAGAGATAGAGATGATGCTAGAAGAGTTAGATGTTCCTTCATTACTTGATCCAAGAAGAACAATTTTCCCTTTTCCTTTTATGAAATGGGTAAATGTTTATAATCATTTAGGTCTCTATAAAGGAAAGGCGTTAGAAAAATGGTTTTTCCAAAAGCTAGCTGCAAAAGGAGTATATACTTTTGGTGATCTGCCTAAAGATTCTCTTAAATTAGTAGCTTCAGATTTAACGAATGGTAGAATGATTGTTTTACCAGATGATTTGCATAAATATCAAATTGAAGCAAAGAATTTTTCAGTAGCTTGTGCGTTACGCATGAGTTGCGGTATACCTTTTTTCTTTGAACCAGTTACATTAAAGACTGGGAAGGGTGAATCGGTTATAGTGGATGGTGGTGTTTTAAGTAATTTTCCACTATGGATATTCGATGATAAAGAAGGTCGGAAAGTACGTCCGATTTTAGGTCTGAAACTGAGTAGAAGAAGAGAAGAACAATGTCCTCAAGAAATTAAGAATGGTCTAAATTTATTTGAGGCACTATTTTCAACTATGAAAGATGCACATGATGAAAGGTATATATCAAGACGACACGAAAGAGACATTATTTTTATTCCTGTAGAAGATTATAGTGCAACCCAATTTGATTTAAATGAAGAAACAAAAGAAACTCTATTAGAAATAGGAAGAAACCGTACAATTCAATTTTTACGAAATTGGCCAAGATTGAGGTTATAATTTTTAAAAAAAATAATTATAAAACTATTGACCAATGACAAATAGGGTGTTATTATATAAAAGTTGCTGTTGAGATATGCAGCTACTAAAATATAAAATAAAATAACTGTTTGACATTAAATATAAAACATGTTATTATATAAAAGTTAACTCTTTCAGAAGAGTAAACGAAATGAACCTTGAAAACTGAAC
>NZ_LDUJ01000048.1:0-13732 GCF_001043675.1 Lysinibacillus sp. LK3 | reverse complement strand
TAATAATAAAATATAATTAGCGAATATAACTATTTTTTTGCAAAATAATAAAACTCACCTAATTAATAGTGAGTTTTATTTCGATTTAGATTCTGTAATTGTTCAGGAGTTTAGAAAATTATCTACTTTTCACCACTAAATTAACTGCTTCCTGAATGGCTTCGTTCATTTTTTCGCCATCCCCTTCAGCATTCTGTACACATTCCAATAGGTTTGTACTAACAATAACCCCAACTGTACGGTCTACAGCAGAGCGTACTGCTGATAATTGTGTAATGACTGCCTTACAGTCTTTTTCCTCCTCCATCATTTTCAAAATGCCACGTAGCTGTCCTTCCATCCGTTTCACACGATTTTTCACTTGATCTGAATATTCCATATACATTGCTCCTTCTCTTATACTCGCTACGCTCTAATGAGTGATCGTTATTCTTTATCCTAGCTCATTGTTTTAAATTTAAACCTAGCCATTACTATTCCTTGGCTTTAGATAATTTATGAGCATTCTCGTAATAATGGTACCAGCGTTTGTTATTTCATCGTACTGAATTATTGAATTCTTCTTTATACGTAATTGCCCAATTTCAACTTCGAAAACTGGACACTTTCTTTTAAGTGCAGCAACTAACATGTTTGTATCATAATCATAGCGTTCACCTTTTACTTTCATTAACCAAGGCAACTCATTGATGGAAATATAACGTAAACCTGTTTGTGTATCCATTAATTTCTTATGATATAGTATCTCGAAAAATAAGCTTGTTGCACGATTTCCCCAGTAAGAAAGAAATGTACTATCAGTTGAACGAAAGTTACGTACACCTAGCACAATCCCTTCAGAAAACACCTTTGTCATCGTTAAAACAAGCTTCACATCTTGTAAAGTATGTTGCCCATGGGCCCCAACTGTAAGGATACCATGGCACCTCGCTTGTTGTTCTCGTATATATGCAAAGGCGGTCTTAAGTGCGCCACCCTTACCAATATTGCAATCATGCTGTAGTACTTGGCAGCGTTCAATTTTATCTAGGTTTTCAAAAATATCTTTATATTTTTGATCACTCCCATCATTGACAATGATGATTTGTGTAATAGTCGTTGCTAGCAATTGATGTACATAGGTAATGAGTGATTGTTGTGGATTATATGCTGGTATAATAGCTGCAATATTTTTCATTTCGATCCCCCACCTAAAGGCTGACAGGTTCTCCGTAGCTACGAATCTCCCTTATATCAAATAGTATCATGTAACAGCAACAATTCAACTGATGAATCCCATTAAAACATATCAATAATATCGATTTTTCTCCGATATATGAACAAAGAGATGAAGAGGCGCTTTGTAAAAAGGTTGAATAAGAAATTGCTTGCAACGACGCCGAGGTAATTAACTGAAAGAGGTGAGTACTTTCGTCATGCATTATGAAAATCTTGAAGAACAATGTCAAAAATTAAGACAGCTGTCCTTCACAATATTAGCTAAAAATTTACAGGATGCTAGTTTGCTCGCCATTTCAACCCCAGCAGAATCCTTACAGAAGTCACTACTTGTATTAGAGGAAATTTTATATGAGATTTACCGATTGGAAATGCATACCGAACCTAAACTCAAAAATGTCCGAATGCTATTAAATAATCGAAGTTTTGTGGCGCAAATTCATCCTCGTCGGATTTATTTATTGATGAATCTAATTCATAAAATGACAAGCCATACTAGTAATGACATTGTAGAAGCCAAAGCAGCTAAAATTGTTTTAGATTATCTTAGCGATATTGTTGAATGGTTTATGAAGCGCTATGATCGTAGTTTCAAATCGAACCGCATGTCTTCTCATGCCACAGAACTTCCTTCAATATTTGATAAAAATATACTTCAGCATGAGCAGTCTCAAGAGGCTTACGAACATGCTGTCAAATGGTTTGAAGTAGCTGCCCAGAACGGAGATGCAAGTGCTCAATATAACTTAGGTGCTCTTTACAATCATGGTCGAGGGGTAGAAAGGGACTATCGGCTTGCAAAAATGTGGTATGAACGAGCTGCCGCACAAAATGACGCAAATGCTCACTATAGCCTTGGTGTACTTTATCATCTAGGCCAAGGTGTTATACAGGATTATCTAGAGGCTGCACGACATTACCAAATAGCTGCTGATTTAGAGAATGCTGACGCTCAATACAATTTAGGTGTACTCTATAATCAAGGCTTAGGCCTATCTCAAAATTTTAACGAAGCTGCCAAGTGGTATACCTTAGCAGCCAATCAAGGTAATACAAGTGCCCAAAACAATCTAGGCTTCCTTTATCATAATGGCACGGGTGTGGAGCAAAGCTATGATAAAGCCGTTGCTTATTTCAAAATGGCTGCCTTAACTGGAGATGCAAGTGCTCAATACAATCTCGGCTATATGCATCTAAAAGGGCGTGGTATTCCCCAAAACCAAGAAGAAGCGGCAAAATGGTTTCATATGGCTGCTTTACAGGACCATGTTAACGCAGAGTTTCAACTGGCCATGCTCTATAATACTGGGCAAGGAATGATAGAAGATCATATAGAAGCTTTAAAATGGTTCAAGCTAGCGGCACATAAAGGACATTTAAATGCTCAATACTGTCTTGGCCTGCTGTATGAAAAAGAACAGAATCTTGTGTCAGCAGAAAAGTGGCTACTGCTAGCTGCTGACAATGGCCATATCAGCGCTGGCTTCGAGCTAGGACGTCTATATGTATATCAGCTTCAAGATCCAGCCAAAGCAATGTCATATTTTAGGTCTGCGGCAGAAAAAGGCTATGCAGATGCTCAGTATGAGCTTGGCCTATTACTGACATCTGGAAATGGTGTTCCTATAAATTATAAGGAGGCCGTGATATGGTGGCGAGCAGCAACTGATCAATCACATATTCAAGCTGAATATCAATTAGGTCTACTATATGAACAGGGATTAGGGGTAGCCTTAAATCTTGAGGAGGCGCGCAGATGTTATCGCCTAGCAGCCATTCAAGGCCATGCAGGTGCGCAGTATCAACTAGGCAATATATTTGATAAAGGTAAAGGGGTAGAGCAGGATTACACAGAGGCAGCTAAATGGATTGAACAGGCTGCGTCACAAGGACATATGAAAGCACAATACCAATTAGCCCAAATGCACATTCATGGACAGGGCGTACCAAAGGACTTTGCAAAGGCAGCCCAGCTTTATCGACTATCTGCTAATCAAGGACATCAAAAAGCCCAATTCCAGCTTGGTATGCTATACAAAAAAGGGCATGGTGTTGCACAAGACTATCAAGAGGCGACAAGATGGCTGAAAAAGTCACTTGAAGAAATTAAATAAATATTTTAAAACCTACCGCATCACGAATGACACGGTAGGTTTTATTAAAGACTGCTATTATCCTTTTGTTGTTGAATCATAAATGTTACAACAATAAATAAAGCAAAGCTAATTAATAGTGTAGTTCCTCCTACAATAAAGAAGACTAATGTAAAAGTGCTACCAAAATTAAATGGATTTATATTGTAAAACCACATGCCTAACGTTAAGCCCAGAACACCCACAATAGCTGTCCAACCATGAATGGTTACTAATTTTTGTGATTTCACTTTGAAGGCTCTATAAAAAATACCCCAGGCAAACATACTAAGCCAGCCGACCAGTAAAATATGTGCATGTATCGGTCTATATTCATAGCTACCTGATCCCGACATATGTGAACCTAAATATGTGCCGATTAAAGCAAAGATTGCCGCTAATCGAATAAGACGTATGCTCCACTTTTGTTCCATACGATAACTCCCCCTAGTTGTGTTTCAACTAAGTAGCAGTTTATCGTGTGAACATGAACTTTATATGAACTCCTTATGACAAAATTGGTAGATGGATATAAACCTTTGTGCCCGCATGCATCGTACTTTGCATCTGTATGGTCCCTCCATGTAGCTCAACAATTTGTTTGACAATCGCTAAGCCTAGCCCTGTCCCTTGCTTGGTTCTAGACGCATCGGCGCGATAAAAACGGTCATATGCTTTTGCTAATTGATCCTCAGTCATTCCTATCCCACTGTCCTCAACAAGAATTTCAAGTGAGGCAGATCTTTTTTGTAAATGTAGATGTATTTGCCCACCCTCTACATTATATTTAATGGCATTTGTCAGTAAATTATCCCATACATTTTGTAAAAGCCCTGCATCGCCATCAAAAATAATTTGCTCAAGCTTATATGATATTTGAAGCTGTGACTCTTCCATTTGCCAACGATACTTTCGTACGGTTTCCTTTAACTGTTCATCTAAACGATAAGACTCTCGTTTTACAATTCTTGTCGATTGGTCAAGGGAAGTTAATAATAATAACTGTTTGGTTAATGTAGATAGGCGTTTTGTTTCTAGCTCTATGATTGCTGCATATTCCTGTCTTTCCTGTTCAGTAAGGGAAGAATTTTTCAGTAAATCTACATACCCTTGAATATTTAATAAAGGCGACTGAAAATCATGTGATACATTACTAATAAATTCCTTCCGTGTACGATCATTTTCCTGTAATCTCTCGGTCATCCTATTAAAGCTTGATGCTAATTGACCAATTTCATCTGCACGATCAATATCTAGAACTGTATCAAATTTTTCATGTGCTAGCTGTTGAGTGGCTGCTGTTAACTTCGTAATGGGGCGAATTAATGCTTTAGCAAATAGTAGCATGGCAAGAAGACTCAGTACTGTCATAACCAACATTAATCCTGCGAGTATTGTATGCACCTCAGAAAACAATAAACGAATATCTGGTCTTATGAATAGTGCATAGGACTTGCTTTCATAGGTAAATGGCACACCAATTGTATTATTCAGTTCGTTAGCAAAAAATCCTGTTACAAAGGTTTCTTTAGGAAAATCTCGCATACCATGATAGGTTTCCCCATTTAAAACATGCTCCACAACAGATGTTGACAATGTTTTATCACGATATGGACCGCCAAAAAAATGCCCCTCCTCACCAGTTGTCACATATATTTGATAGCCGATTTCACCCAAGGTTGTCAGATAGCTATTTAAATCTTCTGGTTCGTCTGTCTCAATATAATGCACAATATCCTGTGCTATGCTAACGTTTTTCGCATCATTTTTTTCTTTTACAACTTGATGGTAATAGGTATTCGTTACCAAAAAGCCCATACATAAGCTTCCAATCATTACTAGCATTGTTGTTACAACAAATTTACTATATAACGTTTTCATGTTGTTTCCTCTAGCTTATAGCCAACACCTCTTACTGTTGTAATTTCAACAGCCGTGTCATATCGGTTTAATCTTTCACGAATCCGCTTCACATGCGTATTTAACGTTTGCTCATCTCCATCATAGTCATAGCCCCATACTTGTTCCATAATATAGCTGCGAGTAAATACTTGATGGGGGCGTGATGCTAACAAAGCCAGTAATTCAAATTCCTTTAAAGGTAATATAAGTGTATTTTCCCCTATTACAACCTCAAAGCTTCGTCGGTCAATTACTAGTTTACCTACTTGAATGGTTACTTGATTTTTTTTATCAAATCTCCTCAAAATTGCAGCTATACGAAATAATAATTCCTTTGGTTCAAAGGGCTTTACAACATAATCGTCAGATCCTGCTAAAAAGCCACGTTCTTTATCCTCTAGCTCACCTTTTGCTGTTAATAATAAAACAGGAATATCATAATCTTGAGTTAAATACTCTGTTAGTGTAAAACCATCCATTCCTGGCATCATCACATCGACAACAGCTAAATCAGGCAGATTCCCTTCGAGTAAGGCTAGTGCCTGCTTTGCATTTTCAGCAAGTAGCACTTGGTAGCCTTCCTTTGTAAGATAAATATTGACTAGCTGTAAAATATGAACGTCATCATCGACAACAAGGATCTTCATCTGCCCACCTCCAGTTAATAAGAAAAAATCCGATCATATAGAACGAATTTTTTCATCACAAATTACTATTATTTTATAACGAAAATATAGAAATCAACAGCAATAAGAGAAAAGGTAAACCAATCACAATATAGCCTCTAGGATTGGCAAGGTTCATGGTCCATCCTACCCCGAAGCGTTTCTCCACAAAAACGGATGGGTCTTGTCGATTCATATAAATTAAGCCGCCCTTCCAATAACGATCCTCATCCACGTCCATTACCTGGGAATCTATATTTGCTTCATAGCGTACTTTATGTTTATACTTTTTCACCACATATATCAGTAATGAACCCAGCAAAACAACTAAGAACAAAATAAATACTGGTAATAGCTTATAGCCTACTGTCATAGAAGGATAGATGTTGCTTAATTGTAAAATTGTTAATAAAGCTGTTAATGCAGAACTTATTAGTAGTATTTGCCAACTCATGTATTTTCGTGTTTTTAGCTGATCCTCCAACGATTCCTCTTTGCGATTTACAGCTAATTTAATTGCAGAACGTTTAATGGAGTCGGTAATTCCCCACATCATACATTGCATCATTAGCATTACCAGTGGCAGTGAAATAGCCGTAAAATAGGTCTTGTTTCTCCATGCATCCGCTTCACCACTCGGCCCCCAATGTACTGCTATATCATTTGGCATGAGATCGTAATGAAGGTATGTGTAAATGATCAAAAATACGGATATTCCTAATGGTACAGCAAAAAAAGACCAAGGAAGCATTTCATCACGACTTCTTGCAGTTAAATCCACTGCCCGTACTTGTTTAATATTTGCACCCCACTGCTCTTGTTTTTTCAACTTCGATACCTTTTGATGATTTATCCAATACAACGCCATACTTACTGTAAGCATACTAAACAAACAGCTTAATAAAACAATACTTTGAATAGCTTCAGAAGGAGCAAATTGATTGTAACTTATAATCATGATGATTAGAAAAACTATCCCTGTTCCCCCTACGAACCGCACATACTGTTTTTTCAACTGAGCTAAGATGGGATGCTTAATAATTTGATCAGGCACTGTGACTCCAAAAACAATAGTCTCTCTTACAATATAGGGAACGACTATTTGCAAAGCTAATGTCATGATGTAAATGGTTATAAAAACGCCAAGTAGCATTTTGCTACACTCCCTCTGCTGGAATTTGCAAATCAGCAAATACTTTTTTCATCATGTGCTCAATTTGTTCAGCTGTTGCGCCGAGCACCATTCCTTCTGCCACAACAGGTTTTAAATTCTTTTCGATTTGTCGTAGTTGCTCAGGTGATAAAGCTCTCTCCTCTGCTGAACTTATAATAGCTCCAGATTTTGGCCGAATGGTAATAATCCCTTTCGCCTCTAATTCATGATAACTCTTATTAACAGTATGCATATTAACACCTAAATCGGCAGCTAAACTCCGCACAGACGGCAAAGTATCACCTGGCTTCATTTCTCCTCTAGCAATTCCTTCGATAATTTGACGTGTTACCTGCTCATAAATAGGTACGTCTGATTGAAATTCTATTTGAATAAACATGTTTATCAGCTCCATATTTGTTATACAACTAATATAACAAATTTCTCTCCACCTTGCATGAGATTCAAATGTTTAAATGGGGGAATTTTTTATGGTTTCAATAAATCTTTGCACAAGTAAATTCTGCTTCTCATTATTCCTTGTACAAATTGCAATTTTATGTTTAATGGCATGTATATCCTTCACATAAACTCTCGCCAATTGCCCACTCTCTACATACTCTCTAACCGCAAGAGAAGAAATAAAATTTGCACCATAGCCCGCCATGACTGAGCGAATGGTTTCATGAATACCATTAAATTGGAGTGCGATATTTGGTGGTCTCACTTGGTATGTTTGACATAATGAGAAAAGATGCTCCCTCATTTTAAAATGCTTTAAAAATTCACATGTTGCGCATCTATAATGACACGACACCCACTATCCGTCTTTCTGATTTGTTTCTGGAAAGGATAAATAGCTCTTAGATTGCTCCATATACTTAAAAGCTGTTGAAATTGTATTTAATCCTACCTCTAATTTGTTACTCAAATGCTCTCGGCTTACTTTGATAATGCCATTGTATGTAAAATCATAAATCAATTTTTCTAGCACCCTATGTACTTTCTCACCAGGATAAATACCTTGTGCTGCTAAAGTTTCTTCTAGTTGCTGCAGGCGTTCTTCTTTGAGTTGCCGTATGTAATAAATGTTTAGACTGCTTGGTTTGGTGTAGTTTTTAGTTTATTTTTCATGATAGTTGCTCCTTTTTTGAAGCAAAAAAGCGTTTTACATTGCTGTAGTAACGATGCAAAACGCTTTCGATGACGGAAACTTTTTAATAAATTTACGCCTTTGGCGAATAACCGTTCAATGATCTCGATGCCTTCTTTAGTGTTTCGAGCCAATCGATCCAATCTGGTTACAACAAGCTTGTCACCTTTATTTAATTTAGACAGCAGCTCATTTAATTGTGGTCGGTCTGTTTTCGTTCCTGTGAATTTCTCTTTATAAATAACAGTCGCTCCTTCACTCTCCAACGCTTGAAGCTGAACCTCTAATTCCTGTGATACAGTCGATACCCTTGCATAACCGTAAATCATAGAAAAATACCTCATTTCTGCACTACATTTATCGACCTAAGTTATGACACCTTTTTACACCTTGATATTACTGCATCAACACACTGGTGTCAAAACTATTAAGTTTTGGCACTGTATAAATAAAAAAGACCACCTCGTATGAGATGGATACATCATTCTATCTATTCAATTAAAGCACCACGTTTGTTGAACAAGGAATTTTGTTTACCCTTCAACAATTGCAAGATATTTTTTGATTTCTCCTTCAGATTCAACAATTAAAATATCTCCTCGTTCTTTGGTGGAAAAAATCTTTGTACCAACAGGAAGTTTATTCGACATCTCATCTCTAAAATCTGTATTAGCATCATTTTTTGTTTTTATTTCACCGATTTGAACATCTTTTGTTAAAGATAATTCTTCAACCCAATCAATATTAGTTTTGTAGATAACTCCATCATACTGAAAAATATCAGCATCAGAATCTAATGTTAAAACTTCTTCGGCATCTATACTGTCAATTGATACTGTTGTAGTTCCCCCTTGAATATTGCATCCTGTAATCATGAATAAAGCTAATGCGATCAAACCATAGAATAATTTTTTTATTTTCAATTTACCCACCTCTTTTATATAGACACCTATTGTCTACCAAAAGTTACATATTCAACTAAATTTCATCGTTAGTTGAATAACCCCGCTTACTTGAGGTGGGCGTCAAAATTAGCAAACTCTGACGCTCTTATCATTGCAGATAATGTTGTACGTAATGGTGAGGTAATTAATGAAAATAGTGAGGATGAACGTGTTAGAGGCGTACAAGAATTTATGGATTTAGTAAAAGCAAACCCAAGAGTTGAAGCAACGGCTATACAAACAGTTGGTGTCAAAGGGTATGACGGCTTTGTACTAGCCGTAGTAAATTAGCATAGAAAAACCGCGTAACTAAAAAAGCAGTTACGCGGATGTACTATATAAAAGATGCCTTACTGCTCCCCATCTAAGCTAGTAAGACATCTTTACCCCTTAAAATCTCTTAACTTTTATTTATAGACCCCTTTTAATTCAATCGTGCTCATCTCTTTAAACGGGGGAACAGACCCCGTCACGTTATGTTAGTGGAATAGGCTGGATTGTACTCGAGTGCAATCCTTAGATAGTTATTAGGAAAGTTTGATATGTTGGATAGTAGACTTGTATTTTACGCTAATTTTTCATACCCTGGAAGTGTCAAGAATTCCGCAAATTCATCTTGTTCAATTAAGGATTTAAACAGTTCAGCAGCTTCTTCATAGCGACCACTGTTATAAGCTTGTTCCCCAACAGCCTCTTTAATTTTCACAAGTTCTTCTTCCAATATTTCTAAAACAAATGCTAGTGTAATACCACGTCCATCATCTAAGATTCCTTTCGGATGACGGATCCATTGCCATACTTGTGTACGAGAGATTTCTGCTGTTGCAGCATCCTCCATCAAGTTATTAATTGGTGCAGCTCCGTTACCTCGAAGCCATGAAGCAATATATTGTACACCAACACTACAGTTAATACGTAGACCTTCAATTGTTATTGTTCCTTCTGGTACAGCTACTAAATCTTCGGCAGATACTTGTACATCCTCACGCTTTTTATGAATTTGGTTAGGAGTTGTCATAATTGCATCAAATTGCTCCATCGCTGTTGCAACCATACCAGGATGTGCTACCCATGTACCGTCATGCCCCTCTGTTGCCTCACGACGTTTATCTTCTGCCACCTTTGCAAATGCCACTGCATTGGCCTCATCGTCATTTTTAACTGGAATTTGAGCTGCCATTCCGCCCATTGCTGGTGCATTTCGCTTGTGACATGTTTGAATACATAAAGATGTATAGGCTTTCATAAAAGGTACTGTCATCGTTACTTGCCCACGGTCTGGCAAAATAACATCAGCTTGATTGCGTAGACGCTTAATATAGCTGAAAATATAATCCCAACGACCGCAATTCAAACCAGCTGAATGTTCACGTAGCTCATATAAAATTTCATCCATCTCAAACGCAGCTAAAATCGTTTCGATTAATACAGTAGCTTTTATTGTCCCCTGTGGAATACCAATATAATCTTGAGCAAACACAAAGACATCATTCCATAGTCGAGCCTCTAAATGACTTTCAAGTTTTGGTAGATAGAAATATGGCCCTGTACCTTGTGCAAGTGCGTTTTTGGCATTGTGGAATAGATATAAACCGAAGTCAAAGAAACTGCCAGAAATCGGCTCTCCATCCACCAGGACATGCTTCTCAAGCAAGTGTAGACCTCGTGGACGAACTAACAGCACTGCTGTCTCATCATTTAATTTATATGTTTTACCATTGGATTCTTGTGTAAACTCAATCGTCTTATTAATAGCATCACGCATATTAATTTGACCGCCAATCATATTTTCCCATGTCGGAGAAGATGCATCTTCAAAGCATGCCATGAACATTTTTGCTCCAGAATTTAACGCATTAATAACCATTTTCCGATCAACTGGCCCTGTAATTTCAACACGGCGATCTTGTAAGTCGTTTGGAAGTGGTGCGATTACCCAATCACCTTCCCGAATATGCTTTGTCTCTGGTAGGAAATCCAGCTTCTCTCCCGCATCAAGTCGTTTTTGGCGTTCTTGTCGAGCCTCCAACAGCTCCTTGCGACGAGCATCAAATTTTTCGTGCAGAGCAAGAACAAATTCAAGAGCTTCAGGTGTCAAAATTTCATTAGTTTGCTCATTTTGTTCTCCAACAATTTTAAGCTTACCTGTCGTTGCTTGTTCCATTAGCTGTTTACCCACCTTTGCCATTTTAGTTTCGTCATCCTCCGCTTTAGGAGGAGCGGAGGAGACTATTCTATGATTATGAATTTAGGAAAACACGTATTTAAACTACGACTTATACAAACTGTTCTGTTTCAGTAGAACCTGCCATTGCTGTTGTAGAAGAAGTACCACCAGAGATAACTTGAGAGATTTCATCAAAGTATCCAGTACCTACTTCGCGTTGGTGACGTGTAGCTGTATAGCCTTTAGACTCAGAAGCAAATTCTGCTTGTTGTAGCTTAGAATATGCAGCCATACCATTATCTTTATAGTCATGAGCAAGCTCAAACATAGAGTGGTTAAGTGCATGGAAACCTGCTAAAGTAACGAATTGGAATTTGTAACCCAACTTACCAAGTTCACGTTGATACTCTGCGATTTCTTCTTCTGAAAGATTTGCCTTCCAGTTGAATGAAGGTGAGCAGTTGTATGCAAGCATTTTACCTGGGAACTCAGCATGAATAGCTTCAGCAAATTCTCTAGCTTCTTCAAGTGATGGTTTAGAAGTTTCACACCAAATTAAATCTGCATATGGAGCGTAAGCTAAACCACGAGCAATTGCTTGTTTGATTCCAGCTTTTGTACGGAAGAAGCCTTCAGGTGTGCGTTCACCAGTGATGAACTCTGCATCACGTGGATCAATATCTGATGTAACCATATCAGCAGCATCAGCATCTGTACGTGCAATTAAAATTGTATCTACACCCATAACATCTGTTGCTAAACGTGCAGCTACTAAGTTACGAACAGCATTTTGTGTTGGAAGTAATACTTTACCTCCAAGGTGTCCACATTTCTTTTCAGATGCTAATTGATCTTCTAAGTGAACACCCGCTGCTCCTGCTTCAATCATACCTTTTACAAGCTCGAATACGTTTAGAGGCCCACCAAAACCTGCTTCTGCGTCTGCTACGATTGGCGCGAACCAATCAAATTGATCAACACGTCCTTCAGCATGATCAATTTGATCTGCACGTTGAAGCGCTTGATTAATTCGTTTTACTACTGCTGGTACAGAGTTAGCTGGATATAATGATTGGTCAGGATACATTTGACCAGACAGGTTTGCATCAGCAGCTACTTGCCAGCCTGATAGATAGATAGCCTTTAATCCAGCTTTTACTTGTTGTACTGCCTGATTCCCCGTTAATGCCCCCAATGCATTGATAAACGGTTCCTCATGTAATGAATTCCAAAGTCGAGTAGCACCTTTTTGTGCTAGTGTTTGTTCAATTACTACTGTCCCCTGTAATTTAACAACTTCTTCAGCTGAATATGTGCGTTCAATACCAGCCCAACGTGGGTTTTCAGCCCATTGTTTTTCTAAAGCTTCGATTCTTTCTTGACGAGTTGACATATTGAAATTCCACCTTCCCCTTTGTGTACAATATACTCTGTTAAAAAACTTTTAATTATCTGTTCCATAACAGGTTTATTTGTTGTAAATTAATATATAACAGACTATTTGAATTTTCATTATTTTTCGATAAAAGATCAAATTTTAAGGATAAAACTACCTTTTTTGACGATGAAATTTGGAAGACTGTTTACAAACAAGGGGGATATTCACAATGAACAATGAGTTAAATTCTTTCGTAAAAGATATTTCACAACAATATATTTTTATGTTGAAAGACTGGATACCTGCTGATTCATCCATTGCTATTGCTGTTGAAAATGCTTATGTTTATTTTCACTCTGGTCACCAAAGTATTCATTTAGAGATAGGTCAACAAGTATTACCTGGGAGTATTGCCGACCAAGTGTTACAGACTCAAAAAAAAACAGATGCTATTTTAGATAATTCTCTTTTCGATACGCCATATTATGGCATTGGTTATCCCATATACATTCAAAATAAGCCTGCTGCTCTCGTCATTGTCCTACCGTCATCATTTACAGCAAAAAAAGCAGCACCATTTCAATTTTTAACTGGAAAGCAAGAGGAGGAATGGAATCCTGTAGCAATTAATAAAATATCTCATATTGAAAGCCTACAGAAAAAAACATGGTTTTATGTAGAGGGTGATCAGTATAAAACAAGTATTACACTTAAAGAACTTCAATTACGATTACCATCATATTTTATTCGTATCCATAGATCTTACATTGTAAATATACATTTCATAAAAAAAATGGCACGTGATTTAACGTCAAATTTTATTGTCACTTTAATTGATGGAAGTGAGTTACCAGTAAGTCAATCTTATCTAAATGATCTTCGGAGTGCTCTTGAGTTTTAGTATATACGGCTGTCCTTTTCCGGGGACAGCCTACTTTAAACTATCTTCTTAATTTGAGACAACAAAAAAGACCAGAGAATTTATTCTCTGATCTTTCTTTTGCCTAGCGACGTCCTACT
>NZ_LDUJ01000047.1:0-349 GCF_001043675.1 Lysinibacillus sp. LK3 | reverse complement strand
ACTTCGATAAATTTATACGCTATAACTGGCGTTGTTGAAGCTGGTTTTAATAACACTGTATTCCCTGTTACTAAAGCAGCTACTGTTGTACCAGCCATGATTGCAAATGGGAAGTTCCAAGGAGAAATGACAATACCGATTCCTAATGGAATGTAGTCATAACGATTGTATTCACCTGGACGGCTTTCGACTGGCTGACCGTTTTTAATGCGTAGCATTTGGCGACCATAGTATTCCATGAAGTCGATTGCTTCCGCTGTATCTGCATCAGCCTCTGCCCATGGTTTCCCCGCTTCTTTTGTTAATAAAGCTGAGAATTCATGTTTGCGACGACGGATAATCGCTGCCG
>NZ_LDUJ01000046.1:0-349 GCF_001043675.1 Lysinibacillus sp. LK3 | reverse complement strand
ACTTCGATAAATTTATACGCTACAACTGGCGTTGTAGAAGCTGGTTTTAATAACACTGTGTTCCCTGTTACTAAAGCAGCTACTGTTGTCCCAGCCATGATTGCAAATGGGAAGTTCCAAGGAGAAATGACAATACCGATTCCTAATGGAATGTAGTCATAACGATTATATTCACCTGGACGGCTTTCGACTGGCTGACCGTTTTTAATGCGTAGCATTTGGCGACCATAGTATTCCATGAAGTCGATTGCTTCCGCTGTATCTGCATCAGCCTCTGCCCATGGTTTCCCCGCTTCTTTTGTTAATAATGCAGAGAATTCATGTTTACGACGACGGATAATCGCTGCCG
>NZ_LDUJ01000045.1:0-5617 GCF_001043675.1 Lysinibacillus sp. LK3 | reverse complement strand
AATCCCGTACGGGTCATACTAAAAACAGTAGATGCAATTGCATCTACTGTTTTTTGATATTCATAGATACAAAATTTACTCTTGATTCAATGCATTTTCATCCATATAAACTACTTCCCAGATATGCCCATCTACATCTTGAAAACCCCAACCATACATAAATCCGTGATCTTGTGGTTCACTATAAGGTTTACCACCAGAGGCAAGTGCCTTATTCACTAATTGATCTACTTGTTCTCGGTTTTCAGCAGAGAGACATAAGATTGCTTCTGCAGAAGTAGTAGTATCTGTAACTTCTTTTTTACTAAATCCTTTAAATCGTTCTTCAACCATTATTAATACGAAGATATTTTCGCTAATAATCATTGAGGCTGTTGTTTCATCACTGAATTGTTGATTGAACTCAAAACCTAATTCCTTAAAAAAACTGATAGATTTGTTTAGATCTTTTACTGGTAAATTGATAAAGATATTTTTCGATTGAAAAGCCATTTAGTATCACCTCCAAATTGACAGTATCATGGAGCATAAAGTCGTGTCAATTATAGCAAAGCGGGGCGCAAATGGAAGCCATTAGCACTATTAGAAGTAGGCGTTATGTCAACAAAAACAGAAAGGTTATATCTTCAACCTTTCTGTTTAAAAAGTTTTAACTATTTATCCTCTGGCTAGCATTCTTTCAAGTGAACTAAGTGCTTCAGCGGTAGTATGTTCATCTACTTGTATACGGTTATGAGGTTGACCTTGCTCAATATTTTCTAAGCTCCATAACAAATGTGGAAGGTCAATTCGATTCATTGTTAAACAAGGACAAAAGTTTTCGTTTAAGGAGACAATATGTTTATCAGGATGCTGCTTAATAATGCGATTGACAAGGTTCATTTCTGTTCCAATTGCCCATGCAGATCCGCTTGGAGCTCGATTGATTGTATCAATAATGTATTTTGTGGAGCCTGCATCATCAGCCGCTGCAACCACTTCACGGCTGCACTCAGGGTGAACAATTATCCTCATAGTCGGGTGTTCTTTGCGAATAACCTCTGTATGTTGAACAGTAAAACCTTCGTGCACAGAGCAGTGACCCTTCCAAAGAATAACCTGGATATTTTCAAGTGGCTCTTTTGTTTCGAGCAAGTTCTTATGCGGATTCCAAACAGCCATATTTTCAAGAGGTATACCTAAATCATAGGCAGTATTTCTTCCTAAATGTTGGTCAGGTAAAAAGAAGATACGCTGTTTTTGGGTAAAAGCCCATTGAACAAGTTCCTTTGCATTCGATGAAGTGACACAAGCACCACCATGTCTTCCAGTAAAGGCTTTAATAGCCGCAGTTGAGTTAACATAGGTTAGAGGAATAATCGTATCACCAAAGAGTTCTTGAAGAATTGGCCATGCTTGTTCAGTTTGATAAATATCAGCCATATCAGCCATTGAACAACCAGCGCGCATATCTGGTAAATAGACATGTTGCTGTTTCGTTGTCAGCATATCAGCAGTTTCTGCCATAAAATGTACACCGCAAAATACGATGTGTTCAGCTTCCTTATTTGCTGCGGATAATTGAGCTAACTGTAAAGAATCCCCAGTTGCATCTGCAAATTGAATGACTTCATCTTTTTGATAATGGTGGCCAGGAATAAATAATTTAGGACCTAATTTTTTCTTTATTGATAAAATACGAGATTCCATTTCCTTTACAGATAGTGCCCGATAATGCTCTGGGAGTAATGTCGTCTGTTGTAATAAACTAGTGATGGACAAGGGAATGATCTCCTTTCATTTGAACGAGTGCACTAATATCAAAAGCTTTAACTGAATGTGTTAAGGAGCCAAGTGAAATCCATTGAATACCCGTTTGGGCATAAGCCTTTAAATTTTCAAGTGTGATGCCCCCAGATGCTTCAGTCGCAATAGTGGGAGGAACAATGGGAAGCCATGCACGGATTTCTTCTGGGCTACGGTTATCAAACATAATAATATCTGCTCCTGCGTTGATAGCTTCTTCTAATTGTTCTTTTGTTTCAATTTCAACTTCAATTTTTACGGTATGACCGACTTTCGCTCTAGCGGTCTGAACTGCCTTTGTAATGCTACCAGCAAAGGCAATATGATTATCCTTTAGCATAATTGCGTCATACAGGCCATTACGATGATTAAAAGCACCACCAATTCGAACAGCATATTTATCTAGCATACGCAGTCCTGGTAGTGTTTTACGCGTATCACATATTTTTGCGTGAGTACCTACTGTTTCTTGAACGGCAAGATGGGCAGCCGTTGCAATAGCAGACATACGTTGAATAAGATTTAAAATGACACGCTCACCGATTAATAATTTTTGTAAGGGACCTTTAATCACAGCGAGTACATCACCTGACTTCACCATCTCTCCATCTTTTGTATGAAGGTTGACTTCGATTGATCGATCGAGTAAGAGAAAGCCATGCTCAATAATGTTAGCCCCACAAAAAATTCCGCTTTCTTTCGCGTAAAAAGAAAAAGCTCCCTGTTGTTCGGCTGAAAAGATAAATTCACTCGATAAATCTCCATCTCCTAAATCCTCATTAAAAAATTGCTTGAGCATTTCCTCAAGTTTGATGATATTCATACAATGAGTTCCTCACTTTCATTTGTCCTTGCGAAAAAATAATCCATCGGCTTGCCCATTGTGATTTCATTTCGGATTTATCCTTCCGAATATGAGCTCCTCTTGTTTCCGTTCGCGTAATTGCTGCATGTGCCATTAATGTGGCGACTACATGCATCATAAATAATTCCAACTCAGCTAGTTCTAGACCCTTTAAATTAACTTGAATAAGTGATTGCAAGGAGGGTAGTTGCTTTACAAAATGCTGCAAGTCATCAATATTTCTAACAATACCTAGGAACCGCATCATGTGTTGCTGTAATTGGGGTTTGCTAAATAAAGGTGGCATTTTATCAGGACATTGATGCTTTTCCAGTAAAAAGTTTTTTTGATGACACCCTTTTTGAATAATGAACTGCGCCATTTTTTGACCAAATGTAATACCTTCCAATAGGGAGTTACTTGCTAAACGATTCGCACCATGTACGCCTGTACAGGCAACCTCACCGACTGCATATAAGTTCGGTATAGTAGTTCTTCCTTTGTCATCAGCAATAACACCACCCATCAAGAAATGACTTCCCGGAGCCACGGGGATTAGACCATCTTGTAAATGAACGTGATGAACATGGCACAGCTGAGCAATTGTTGGAAACTTTGCTTCAAAGTCTTGAATGTTAGTGATATCAATAAACGTTTCTTCACCCGCTGCACGTTTTGTAAATAGGGCAAGTGCAGTAATATGTCTTGGTGCTAGGTCAAGTTGAGCATGTAAACCTGTCATAATGGGCTGATGCTGGGCATTAACAAAAATACCACCAGCCCCTCTGACAGCTTCAGAAACTAATCCCTTTGCTTCATTTTTACACCACAGAAGACTCGGGTGAAATTGCATAAATTCCATATCACTAATGGCAGCGCCTGCTCGAAATGCTAATGCGATCCCATCCCCTGTATTAGTTGGGAAATTAGATGTACTTGAATAAAGGGCACCTGCGCCACCTGTCGCTAAAATAACATGATGAGCCAAATAACGTTTTGTACCTTTTTCTCCTTTAGTTAGTACTCCTACACAGTCACCATCTGTATTCCGTAAAAGCTCATAAGCCATTTCATAGCAATTGATCTTTGTTTTGGGCGAAAGTTTATGAAGCAAGTAATCTATGAAAATCTGACCAGTACGATCACCACCTGCATGTAGAATACGATGATGACTATGTGCTCCTTCAAGTCCTAGAGCAGGTTTTCCATCGACCTGCCGATCAACAGGGAGGCCATCCTTTAGATAGTTTTGCATAATCTCAGTGCCATTTTTTATAAGTGTTTTAACATGCCTTTTCTCATGATGATACTCTCCAGCTTTCAATGTATCAGCAATATGATGTTGAATATGATCCTCCTCACTGGTAACAGCAGCAATCCCACCTTGTGCACGATAAGAACTACTCATATATATAGATGATTTTGTAACAATTTGTATTTGAAAATGTTTTTCAAGCACTAAAGCAGCCTGAAGTGCAGCAATACCACTACCAATTATAAGGACGTCTGTCTTTACATCCATCGTTATACCTTCTTTACAGTTGTCTTGACACTTATCTTTACATAAAATATAAAAGAAAACAAGACCTGATGAACAAGAGAGGAAGAAGACGATGATTTATATGGATTATGCTGCAACATCACCTATGATGAGGGAATCTCTTGAGGCATATGTAGAGGTGGCACAACGGTATTATGGAAATAGTGCGAGTTTGCATGATTTAGGGGGACAAGCTTTTTATTTTGTCCAGCAATCAAGGGAGGTTGTAGCCCAAGCCCTAGGTGTAACTAGTGATGGCGTAATTTTTACGGGTAGTGGAACAGAAGGAAATCTCATAGCCATCTTGTCGTTAGCGCTAGCCTCAAAAAAAGGAAAACACATTATTTCATCTCAAGCTGAGCATACGTCAGTGCATGCGGCTTTGAATACACTTGAGAAAAAGGGCTTTACTGTAACAAAATTACCTTTGCAGAAGGATGGTTGTGTTGATCTGGGGCAATTGCAACAAGCAATCCGGGAAGAGACTGCTTTGATTACCATTCAACATGTCAATTCTGAAATTGGTTCAATCCAGCCTGTAGAGAAAATCGTAAAGATGGCAAGAAAATCAAATATATTCTGTCATGTTGATTGTGTACAATCATTTGGCAAACTAGCTATACCAAAAGGGGCAGATGCGATTACCATCTCGGCTCATAAAATAGGCGGACCAAAGGGCTGTGGTGCTATATATCTGAACCCTGCAATCAGAGTACCTGCATTAACACCAGGTTTGACACATGAGAGGGGTCTTAGAGGGGGGACATTAGATACTCCTGCAATCGTGGCCTTTGCCGCGGCAATTGAAAACTATCAATATGAATTGCAACATTATGAAACGCTAAGAAATTATTTTGAAAATAATTTACCTGAAAAATGTCAGCTCGTTGAGTGTAAACAGCAACTACCTAATATTTGTGGGGTAATGATGGAAAAAGTAGAGGGACAATATGTTCTTTTAAAGTTAAATGAGGCGGGAATCTGTATCTCTACAGGTAGTGCATGTGATATTCATAGTGAATCGGGAACAAAGGCTATTCTATCAATGGGGTTCTCTTTGGAAGCGGCACGCCAATTTTTTAGAATATCTTTTGGTCCTTCCACTAAACTTGAGGATATTGTAAAATTAAAAATAGAGCTTTCAAATATTTAACGAAAAGACGAGTGAAGGATTATCTATATTCTTCACTTGTAGTGAAATAGATTATAAGTTAATAATATCGGCAAATAAAATAATTGTTTTCTTTTGAACCAACAATTGCTATAATATTTTGCAGGGCAATATTTTCTCTTACTTAACAAAAATATCTTTAAAAAGTAATAATTTCTTTTTTTTATAAAAAAGTATTGCACAATGTTAGAAAACGTTATACAATAATTCTTGTCTTGAAGGACAGGTAAACAACTTCAAAACAAGATACATAACAAAGTCTAGTGATGATGGCAAA
>NZ_LDUJ01000044.1:0-2528 GCF_001043675.1 Lysinibacillus sp. LK3 | reverse complement strand
TATATTGCTAAGCAACAAAAAGCTAGCCAAATGATTATTTATATATTACTTATTTTCTTATTTATACCAATCATGTCGTTGTATTGGTTACAGAATATGGCCACTAAATTTACAATTGCAATTTTCTTATCATACTTAATAATAATTTGTATCCTAATCATTATTCCTAGAATAAAGATATACTCAATGACAAAAAAAGAATCCAAGGTAATTTTAATTCTTTTATTTTTCGGGATAACTGCTATTGTATATGGAATGCTTTTTTTAACCGGAGGGCTAAGCCGAATAAATTTGAATTTATTGGATGTTTATGAAACAAGAGAGGCTTACTCTATGAATGAGGGAAGAATTTTAGGGTATCTATTACCGTGGCAGGCCCATGTTGTGAATTTGCTCTTACTAACATTAGCTCTCTATAATAGAAAATACTTACTAGCAATATTAGTATTATCTATGCAGATTTTTCTATTCTCTATGACTAATTTTAAGAGCCACCTATTTGCACCTGTTGTAATACTAATGTTTTATTTTTTTCAGAAAACAAGATGGAAAGATTATTTTTTATTAATTATGTCAACAGGAGCTACTCTTTTAGTGAGTTTTAGCTTAGTTGTATTTACTATTTCAAACAATCTTTTGTTAGTTCCTTCGATTTTTATAAGAAGATTGTTCTTTGTTCCAGCTCAGTTACATTATCAATATTATGATTTCTTTGAATTAAAAAGGAAATTTTACCTAGAACATTCTATATTAGAAAATGTTATTCCAAGTTATTATAATACTTCGCCAGTAGCATATATGGCACAAGAGTTTTTTAAACGTGAATTTGCTCCAAATGTAGGCTACTGGGGTGATGCTTATGTAAACTTCGGTTATAGTGGAATTTTTATTTTTAGTATTTTACTTGGAATAATACTTATAATTATTGATAGTGTATCTAATAAAATACCATTATTCCTAACAATGTCAATTTTGGTTATTCCGGGGATGAGTTTAATTAACTCAGCATTTTTTACATCATTATTAACACATGGAATATTATTTTGCATATTATTACTTTGGATAGTAAATGGATTATATGGAAGAAATCAAGATAAAAGTACATGAAGGTATTTAGTAGTCAGCGAATTATATATAAAATATAAAGTGGAAAGTGAATGAAACTATTATGAAAATTCCTATGTTAGATTTATCTGAACAATATCAAACTATTAAAGATGATATTTTAATTGAGTTAGATAAAGTAATGTCATCCTCACAGTTTATTTTGGGTAATAATGTAAAAAAAATAGAAGAAGATATAGCGAAATTTAGTAATACTAAATACGGGGTGGGAGTAGCTAATGGATCAGATGCAATTAATATTGCATTACAAGCTGCAGGAATAGAAAATGGTGATGAAGTTATTACTACAGCATTTACTTTTTTTGCAACAGGAGGTTCAATTACACGCACATCTGCCAAACCAGTATTTGTTGATATTGACCCCATTACTTATAATATCGATCCAAAAAAGGTTGAAGAGGCAATAACTGAAAAAACTAAGGCTATTATTGCTGTTAATTTATACGGTCATATGGCGAATATTATAAAACTAAGTGAAATTGCTAAGAAGCATAATTTGGTCTTAATAGAAGATGCTGCACAGGCAATTGGTGCTAGACAAAATGGCAAATCAGTTGGTGAATTAAGTAATGCTGCCACATATAGCTTTTTCCCTACAAAAAATTTAGGTGCATATGGTGATGGTGGTATGATTGTAACTAATGAGGAGCAGATTGCAGAGAATGCTCAAGTAATACGAGTACATGGTAGTAAGCCAAAATATTATCATAAAATTATGGGGTATAATAGCCGCCTTGATGAGATACAAGCTGCAGTATTAAATATTAAATTACCATATTTAAATTATTGGACTGAACAAAGAAGAAAACATGCTGCTTATTATACTGCAAATATAAACGAAAAATTAGGGGATGTTATTAAAACTCCAGTAGAGCTTGATGGTTATTATCATGTATATCATCAATACACAATTCAAGTAGGGGATAGAGATGAATTACAGAAGTTTCTGAAAGATCAAGGAATATCTACCATGGTATATTATCCCGTCCCATTACACTTACAGCCTGTATTTAAAGAACTAGGTTATGTTGAAGGAGAGTTACCTATTACTGAAAAAGCATCAAGAGAAGTCCTTTCTTTACCAATGTTTCCGGAATTGAAAAAGGATGAACAGGATTACATTCTTGAAAAATTAATAGAATATTATAAGAGATAATCATTTAATAAAAAAGGACATACATAATAATTGCTGGTATTGTATGTTCTTTTTGTATTTACCAAATTACTTGGTTAGATTAGGGAGCACATAAAAAATATCGTTTATGAAATAAAACAATGACAGTAAACTTTTGTTAAGTAAAAAATTTTGCAAGTGTTGGAATATAATCGAAATATATTTTCTTGAATCGAATTAAGTAACAAATTTTTTAATTGATAAATAAAATCATTATTAATCAATAATA
>NZ_LDUJ01000043.1:0-329 GCF_001043675.1 Lysinibacillus sp. LK3 | reverse complement strand
CGACGACGGATAATCGCTGCCGCTTTGAAAAGAACGTCCGCACGAATGGCTGGATCAACTTTTTTCCATGTTTTGAATGTTTCATCTGCCGCTTGCATCGCTTTTTCAGCTAAATCTTTACTTGCTTTCGAAACGCGACCAATGACTTCTGTTTTCTTTGCAGGATTGTACGAAACGATTTTATCTTCTGTTGTAATGCGCTCGCCACCAATAATTAGTGGGTAGTCTTGACCTAAGTAACCTTCAACTTTATTTAAAGCCTCTACATAAGCATTGTAGTTTGCCTCTTGTGAAAAATCTGTGAATGGTTCGTGTTTGTATGGAATCAT
>NZ_LDUJ01000042.1:0-6584 GCF_001043675.1 Lysinibacillus sp. LK3 | reverse complement strand
TTATATATCTGAGAGGAAGACGCATATTTATTTTCTTTACTATTTATAACATTTGAAAGTTCAGTATTTGTACTAAAAACATTCTTTTCAAATGTTATAGAAGGATCAAATACATTGGATATTAAATAGCTTACCATATTAAAGTTTAATTCTGATTTAAATCCATTTTTTAGACAACAAATAATATTATCTTCTGTTTTCTTATATTTAATAAATTGATTTCCCCTGTTCAGTAAACTTTGAAGATGTATATTCTTTATGGTATTTGATTTCAACAATATTTCCCTTTTGTCAAAGTTATGATTGATAAATAAATGGCTACCACTATCTTGAACAATTAAGTATTTAAAGGTATTACTAAAATAGTTAATTCCCTTTGAGATTTCATTGTTAATTATCGTATGTAATCTATTTATCAAAGTTGTTTTTCCAGTTCCGTTTTCTCCAATAAGAGCTGAAAAATCAATAGATACATTAACTTCCTCGTAGCCTTCTAATTTATAAAATTGTTCGATATAATTTTGATTTTCTTCTATAGTTAACGCATCATCCTCATACTTAAATATAAAATTTGAACCTAAATTAAAACTCCATTCACTCTTGGTTTCTAAATCCTTTGCAAACACGTATGTTAACTTCATTCATTTTTCCAACCTTTCTACTAACGTTCACCTTTATTAGCTAAACATATTTTGACTAAATAATTTTTCATATTGGCCAAGTAATAAACTAGCCTATATTCGCTCCTGAAAATCGGTAAAATACAGATTAATTTCAATACAATATACCATAAATTACAACTAGAACTATATCCTTTAATTTAATTCGATTTTTTTCTTGTAAAAAATATTACATAATGCTTAAAATGAGTCGATTCTACTGTAGAAAGAGTATAAATGAAATATATCTATGTTACTTATAAATTCATCATATTTAATGAGTATTCTATAAATAGAACCTTATCTAGATGCATTTAATATTGTTCTCACGTCTCGATTCTTCAATTATTGCCAAATGGGCGCCAAGCACCTCCGGTACTGTGCCACCACTTTCACTGACATAAAGTAAAGTTATATAGTCTCTAATTTGACGATTATTCCCTTTACAACGCTAAAAAAAGAATTAGCCATTCACGACATCATCTTACCCCATAAAATTTTTTTATTACAAAGAAATTAAGGTGCTTCCAGTCAGCCGCTCAGGTGCCTGTAACATATCATGGGATTTTCATATTAGTTAGTTTTACGCATCCACTGCTAGCCTCACATCTAAGTGATTTACACATTTCTATGTATCGCAGGTAAAAGACCCGTACATTCAAAAGTTTGTCAGCTGAACGCTTTCTGGTAGTTTTTCCCTTATCCTCACAACTTCAACTAAAGCATAATGATTTACACCACACCCGCGAGTAGGCTTTCGTCAGTCGAATTTTTACGGTGAATTCTAACGCCTCTTCGCCGAACATGTAACAATGTATAAAGAAAAAAAGAGGAGGGAAATGTTCCCCTCCTAAACTTCAAGTAATATATGGACCATAGGTCTAATCTCGCCTAACAGTAAATCTTCTACATCTTGGCAAAAGTCATCATTCCATTCTTCATTCAATTGTTCAGTAATCCATTTCCGCAATTCAGGAGATACTCCTCTTGAGGCTGCAATAAATTTTGTGATATTCGCCTTTTCAATCGGTGTAGGTTGATTATTTAGTTTATCAAGAAGTTTAAAATAGAGTTCATCATTTTCTCTAATTCTCCGAAGTATTGGTCTACTCGTTTCTTCTTTATTCCAAATGAATAACTTACCTTTATCATTTATTAGATTAATAATAATTCCAAATAAACTATCTGCTGATGAAGTTATAGAAACCAGTTCAAAGTAAGTCATATAGCTTAATCCAAATTCCTTCTCCCGTACATAATCTAGAATTTTTTTTATACTTTCATCACTAGGCCATCCTTCACACATTGCAACAATAGCAGCTTCATTTAGCTTAGGATCTAAAGCAAATTCTCTAATTGTTTTTAAGACTGATGTATCGTATTTAAACTGTTTACTTAGAATTCTTGAAGCAGTGTATATCAACTCATTATCATGGTCAAACCTATGCTTTTGCTTTTGTTTCAATGCTTCAAATAAATATTCAAGCAATAATGAAGATTTAGGACGTTCTTTACTAAGGAGTTTTAATAAATTAGGTTTGATAGTTCTTTCCGTTCTATTTTCTAAAAAGTCTATAATATCTCTTTTTGGCTCAGGATAATCATCAGATATCACTAAACTTATTTCTTCCCAGAAATGGAGAGGGTCTCTTTCAAATTTGGAAAATCTAGTTGTGATATCTTCCCCTATGCAACTTGTGATATAATTCCAATTTTCGAGTAAATTTTTTAAAAATGGAATATTTGTAGTCATCCTATTTGTTAACGGAACGTGACTAGTTTTAATTGATTCAATTTTCTCTTCTGCATTCAAGAAGACTTCTAATTTGTTGAGTGTAGCTAATCCACAAAAAGCAGCCTGTCTACGCTCGGTGTAATCCATTCCATAACATACAATTGTTTTTGATAGAATTTCTACTGCATTAGTAACTTTATTTTCGTTTAGCTTTATATGCTTATGAAAGCTTATTGAACTTTGTGTTTTAACCAACGGGTTGACATCATAATCATATAAACTTAGAAGGGATACATTAAATTCGTCTTGATCTATACCTTCTCCCAAGAGATTTGCTATTAATAGTCTAAGTTGATCAGGAAGCGGAAATCCTATTTTCAATAAGGAATTTTGTATTTTGGGTTCGCTACTGTAATATTCTACAGTACTTTCAAAAAGACCATTCCGTTTAGATATTTCTTGCATAGCAAGTTCTTTTACTCTAGAATCTTCAGAGAATTTTCGGATTAAAAAATTTATTGCGATAATTCGGTTGCTAAAGATTGAATCATCATCTTCATGAAGTTTAACAATGTTTAACAAATGTTCCTTGATGTCATTTTCAATTGAATGATCCCATACATTATCTAAACCAATTAGTAAAAAATTAAGATGAATATTAAATTGATTCTGTATTAACTGCATTAATTTACTTCTTGCCATATCCTTGTCTTGAATGATTTTAGGAATTAGATGACCTATATTAGAAGCTTTCAAATCTGACTCATTTACAATTGTAGTAAGGGCAGCAGCAACATTATCATCTTGCATGCCCCACCCCTCTAGTAATGCAGATGCTAACAGATGTGGGAAACTAGAATTTTGTACTTCCTCAAGTAAGATATTTTTGGCAATTTCACTACCACTTGCTAGTGTTGCATATGCCAGTATTACATCATCATGATGTTTTTTTTGAAGCCAAGTATCAATTGCATCAGTAATAAATTTATTTCCTTGATATTTCTCGCTAATTATACTCCAAGCATCGTTATGAAATAATAGAAACGGGTGACTTTCTTCTCTTATTTCCTTCAAACAATAATTCAACACATCTTCCTCTTCTGAGTACCCATTAAGCAATACTTTTATTGAGATTTCCTTTTCAATTTCGATTTTTCCACTAAAGTCGTTTTTAACAGATTTTAAGCATACCGATAACACTTCTGGGTTTTTCGGCCAACCTTTTAAAATAAGATCAGCAACCTCATCTCTAAAATGATAATTTAAACTTGAATAACTCGACGCCAACCCTAACAAAATATCTAGATCTTCTTTATCGTGAGTATTTCTCGCAATTTTTGCTTTTACTGACGAAAATCTTAACTCTGGGCTTATCGATTTGCCTGCAAATTCTAGGATTGAATTAATTTCATGATGTTCTGGCCACCCTATTGTTAACCCTTCTATAACTAAGGCTTTTGTGGTTGAATCTCTTGGACCTTTTATAACACCAACTAAAAAATCACCTATTACTTTATTATTTTTATACTTTTTGGATATAACATTTAAAGCAGCTCTCTTATTTTGAAATTCCTCATCAAATATGCCTCTTTGTAGATAAGTTAAAAATTGATTATCTTTATCTTCCAACCCACTTATTATATTGATAATTCTATCTTTTCTTCTTTTTCTATTTGGAAACCACTCTGTAATCTTTTCTTTAATCATTTCTTTTAACCGCGAAGACTTTAAACCATCAATTACTATTTTTAATACTCTTTCCCTATATGGCATCCAATGACCTGTTTCAATCTCGTTAAACGCCTCTTTGCAATATTCTTTGGCAAGCGAGACAGGCATATTATAAGAGCCAAAAGTCGCTTCATATAATAAAAGTTTTTTATTAAAATCCTCAGCATCACTAACTTCTTTTTCTTTTATTACTTTTGTATAATCCCGAATGTCTTCTGGGCGGTTATTTATAAAAAATAAACCTAATATAACCTCATGCCACTGAGAATTTGTACAATTAGATTCTATTATCTGCAGTTGCTTTTGCCTATTACTAGTATAAAGGTAATATGAAGCCAAAAACTCTTGGAAAGCTCTATGGAAAAAACCAATCTCTGTTGGTGATTTACTGACAAGCAATCCTAGACTTCCTTCTCCTAGATTTATTATTGCTCTACTAATCCTCAAAGCTTCTCTTTTTTCTAATCCTAAGCCAATTTCTTCATCTTTTAGATATGACTCTAATTGTAAAATTGCTTCACTACCTGAAATTATTCCCTCATTATGTTTTTCGTGTATAGTAAACGCAAGAAAAGACATTATCATCTTTATCTCATCTTCAGTTAAATCAAGGAGTTGATTCACTTGTACTCCTGCTGCTGCAATTCGCCTTTGTGGATGTGTAGTGATAAGAAGTTCAATCAGTTTGTCATATGCCTTAAATCTATTTTGTGGTAGTCTTGCATCATTGATCTTTAATAAAATTAGAAGTGAGAGTAACAGAGGCACCTTTGCAAGTTCTCTTAAATCTGATGATTTTTGGAGTTCGCTCATAAAATGATCAATTGAATGCCTAGTCCTTCGTGTTATTTCGTCAACTGTTATTTGCTGT
The DNA here is from genome assembly GCF_001043675.1 of Lysinibacillus sp. LK3. NCBI lineage: Bacteria > Bacillati > Bacillota > Bacilli > Caryophanales > Bacillaceae > Lysinibacillus > Lysinibacillus sp. LK3. The sequence goes on along the minus strand of NZ_LDUJ01000042.1, from coordinate 1,588 downwards.
GAATCTTTATTGTTTTCGTACCATAGAGTAAACCAAATACCCAAGAGTTCCTTTTGTTGTGAATTAGAAAAGTTACTTAATTCCCCTATCTCCCATTCTTTAGCTCCAAATCCTATTCGTTCGAATCCATGTGGACGACTAGTAAGGATTACAGGAATATTACGTTGTTGTACGAAAACTGTTAATCTATCTAAGGCTATCCTTGCTGATTGTTCGTTTGTCCATTCATCCAGTCCATCCACCAACAAAATAAGTCGCTTGTCATCCAGAGCATGTTCAACAAGTGGCCATAATCTCTCTTCATCCCAGCTTTTTAACCAGCCCTTTAATACATCCTTTATTGAACAAACTCCAGCTTGTGATTCAGATATATATTTAGTCCATAATGCAAAAGGAAGCCATACTGGTAAATGAAGACCCCATTTTTTTGAAATATTACTTAATTTAGGATAATTGGATAGCAAATCAATAGCAATGTTTCTTAATAATGTACTTTTTCCACTACCAGGTCCGCCAAGAATAATACTATGACCATTGTTATTAGATAACCAACTCTCAAGATCTTGCCGTTGTGGGAAGGTTGTATTTACCCTTGTTGTAACCTTTCTACTCTCTTTAAGTTTTGGCTCAGCACTCGGAAACTCTTCATTATATTTTTGCTCAGAATCAGGAATATTATTTACTAAATTAATAGTCCGTCTATCAATAATTTCTGGAATTACAAATCTATTCTCAAGAGCAACTGAACTCATATTTATGTGTGTTGCTGTGGGTAAACCTGGATCATGTGTTTGAAATACTCGTTTATAAAAAGACCTCATTCGCTCCCTGAATTCTATTACTAATCTGCTATCTAACCTAGAACCTAATTCTTGTACCTTTTCACTTCCACAAAATTTCTCTACCCATGCCCTACCAAAGAAATCATCTACAAGCTTTGGTAAATCTTTGAGCTTAGCAGATAGAGTCTCCTTGTCCCAGGAGACAAATCTAATTCCTTCTTTATTTAAAATTTTCCTTTGTACTTCAATTTCATTTGAACGTTCTGTAGGCACCATACTTTCTGATGTACAAAGTACAAAAGTATCGGTTTTACTCACCCATTCACCTTCTAAAAACTTATCTACAGCTGCCTTTATAGATGCAGGTCCAAAACCTTTAACTCTTTTACATTGATATACGAAATACTTCTCACTAACTCTTTTTGCATATAGATCTATTCCCTCTTGATCTTGGCCACGTGTCCCATAAAGCTGACAGTGTTCCACTTCCCTTTCTATTCTTACTAAACGTAAGCAGAGTCTCTCGAAGTCCTCCCACTCTAATTCTCCAAAAGGAAGTTCCTGGATTCTTGTATCAACCGGTGGATTAATTAAAGTTTTTGTTGGTGTTTCCAACCAGGAAGGGATTGAACTACGTTCCTTTTCTTTTGACATCGTTATATATCCTTTCTTTATGTGTATTCCGTATTACATTTTAAAACAAATACAATTGAATGTATTTGTAATTATACTAAATATTTCTATATTTATCTTGCGTTTCAAGCGTTAGTTCTCTTACAATTGCTAAATATTCATATATACTTGCG
>NZ_LDUJ01000041.1:0-3045 GCF_001043675.1 Lysinibacillus sp. LK3 | reverse complement strand
TAATACACCCTGTTTTTTTTTACTATAAACTACTATTAATATGATATTTAAATTGAAAAATGAAAAAGCGGATATCTAAGAATCACTTCTAAGAATACCCACTAATAAATTATATTAAAATATAAATAATTCTGAAATACTATCATGCCATTCAAGTAATTCACTCTCGAAAAGTCCAATATTATACATATTCGCAAATTTAGACATATACTAATTAACATAAAGCAAATCTTTTATTTTGAAAAGTCCTTTTTTTTTGAAAAAATTTTTTAATTTAAATTTTTATCATGAAAAAGTCAATGACTGCAATAGTTTTATCTCACTAACTGGCTTCGAAAAAATTTTTTCTGAAAATCAAACCATTTTACTTTTCAAAAAAAGTGTTATAATCGCCAAGAATTTAAAATTTTCATTTTTGGAGGCATATGATGGTATTACGTGACTTTTTCATTTACTTATCAGAGAACAAATTATTAAACAGCGCTGCACAAAAATATGGTTTAAAAATGGGTGCTCAAAGTGTTGTTGCTGGCACAAGTTTACCAGAAGTTGTGCAATCGATTAAAGAATTAAACAAGGCCAATATTTCTTGTACAGTCGATAATCTAGGCGAGTTCGTCTACGAAAAATCAGAGGCAACTGCTGCCAAAAATAACATTTTAGCTGTTGTACAAGCTATTCATGATGAACAGCTTGATGCACACATCTCTCTTAAACCTTCACAATTAGGTTTAGATATTGATTACGCATTTTGCTATGAAAACTTAAAAGAAATCGTAGCTCTTGCACATCAATATAATATTTTCGTGAATTTCGATATGGAAAACTACGAGCGTTTACATAGCTCTTTTGAATTATTAGAGGAATTACACAAAGAGTATGATAACGTAGGGACAGTTATTCAAGCTTACTTCTTCGAATCAGAGGAAAATATTGAGAAATATAAAAACTTCCGCTTACGTATTGTAAAAGGTGCTTATAAAGAACCTGAAAATGTGGCTTATCAATCTAAAACTGATATTGACCATAATTACTTAAAACTAATTGAATATCATTTGCTACATGGTAAATTTACTTCGATTGCGACACACGATCATAATGTGATCAACCATGTAAAACAATTTGTGAAACAACATAATATTCCAAATGAAAAATTCGAATTCCAAATGCTATATGGTTTCCGTAAAGAAATGCAGCTAGACCTTGCTCGTGAAGGTTATAATTTCTGCACATACCTACCATTCGGTAATGACTGGTACGGTTACTTTATGCGTCGTTTAGCTGAGCGTCCACAAAATGTTGCACTTGTGACAAAACAAGTGTTTAACAAAAAAACGAACATGGCAATTGGCTTAGGAGCAGCAGCATTTGCACTTGGTCGCCTTTCGAAAAAAGGAAAATAATTATACAAACTTGAAGCTATCCATCAGTTTCGTGTTTTTATACTTCAGTTAGATCGTTCTATCCTTCACTTTCGGGAAACTATCCAAAAAAGCGAAAACATTGTTAATCAATGTTTTCGCTTTTTTTATTGAGCTTATAGTTTTTAACTCGATACTGTAAACTTTGTCGACGAATCCCCAACGCAGCAGCCGTTTTGGAGATATTGCCTTGATGAAAGTCCAACGCCTTCGAAATATAGTACTCCTCTACCTCTTTCATATAGACATCTAATGGTCGAATATCCTGTTGATTTTTAATGACAAACAAGTCACTCGTAGAAACCTCTTTTTCCGTCTCCTCACAAGAGCTTTGGATTTTCCATTTGAAATGCACTGGTAGCATATGTGATTCAACTATCGTTTCATTGGTGATTAATGAGGTTATTTCATCCAGCAGGACTTCTAATTCCTTTAAATTTCCTGGCCAATCATATTTTAAAAAGGTATCTCGTACTTCTTCTGAAAGCCCGTGAATAGATGAGCCAAAGCTATCACGATGTCTTTTGAAATAATCATCGATAAAGGGCATAATATCTTCTTTTCTTTCTCGTAAAGGAGGTACATAAATCGTAATACCTGAAAAAAGTCTGTAAAGCTTTTTGGATAGCTCATGCTTTTGAATCAAATCAATTGGATCTTTGCCAACACTAGCAATTAAAACATGCTGATGATTAGGATGATTATTAAAAAGTTCAACAATCTTTTCTTGTGCTTCTAAAGATAAATATTCAATGCGCTCAGCAAAGAAGGTTATTTTCTCCTTTTCCACAATATATTTTTCAAATTGTTTTAATACCGTTTTCTCATCTCGACGGCAAATTAAAGCAATAAACATATCATTTTGTACCTTTAGATCATGATGTATTCCCTCTGCAACCATATCAATCCCAGTACCTGATTCCCCTATTAACACAACAGGCATTCTACTTAGTGCCACAATTTTTGCTTTTTCAATGACATCCTTCATGACTGGTGATACAGCCGTGATGATGTCAAATGTCAATGGAGCGCCATACCTTCTCAATGGCTGATACATCATGTATTCAAGCTGTGTAATATCTCGGGCAAATTCCACAGCGCCTATTAAAGAGCCTTCATAGTGCAACGGATAAATATTGCTTATGTAGGTCACTTCTTGATTTTTTTTATTCCAATACGTTTTTTTTATATTGTGCACTGGCGTTTCAGAGCTGAGGACCTTATAAATATCGCTTTTTTCGATTTCAAAATCAATAATCTCTAAGGCTCGCCTCTCCTCAAATTCATCCTCATTAACGCCTTCTAATTCTCTCATTTTTTTATTGTATATAAGCAATTTGCCCTCTGTGTCTACAACGCAAATTCCCATATCGCCTTTTTCAATGACGTATTTATAAATACTTAGTAGTACATTGTTATCCATTTTGTCCTCCTGTAGTCCATTAAGCTTATTCTAACACCAATATGAAAAGCAGATGCAAAAATTAAAAAAGTTTTAAAATTTGAGTTGATTAATGCCAAATTATATTGCATTATATAATTAACACAAACTTAAAAGGTGCATAATCATTTGGCACTACTTATACCTGGGAGGAAACTGACATGATTCCATACAAACACGAAC
>NZ_LDUJ01000040.1:0-35125 GCF_001043675.1 Lysinibacillus sp. LK3 | reverse complement strand
TATAAGCTTTTAAAATAATTGGAGTAATAAATACTTTTATCGTTTTTTATTAATGTATCACAATATTCCTGAAGCAATTGGAATTTATTTAATTTATACATTATCCAAAGTTTATAAAACTCGAAATCCGGCATATACTCTGAATAATTATTAATTAATTTTTCAGCTTCAATATAATCTTTATTTTCTATACGTACCTTTAATAAAGTTAGTTCTGTAGCTAATCTTTCTTTTTCATTAATATATTTTTGTAGAGCAAGTAAAATAATTTCATCTTTAGCCCAATAAGAATTATTATGTAAATTGTTTTTCAAGCTTCTTTTCTTTGATGGATACTTAAGACATATATCGTAAATATCTTGCTTATTTATATACCCCCTATTAGGTCTCAAATTTAATGAAATATTAGTAATTAATGAATCAAACACCCCGTCAATATCTATATCTAAGTTCTCATCCCGAGTCCAAACATAAATATTATACTTTACCAATTGTATTAACTTTGATTCAGGTATTTCATCTAAGACTAAATTTTTTATTAAATCAAGAGGTATACTATTAATTTGAAAAAGTTCTCTGAATTCTTCTTTAATTGCATACTGCTTCGATAAATTAAATTCAGAATTAATTGCATTAGAAAGATAAATTAAATTATTTTTTAATTTCCCTTGAATTTCAGATGCTATTATATGTTGTTTTACATTATGCGATGTATCCTTATTATTTTCTAAAATTCTTTTTATTTTTGTATCTGTCAGTTTTTCTTTTTTTACTTGAGCATAAATTTCATATTCATCAAAAATTATTGTAAAATCATCATTTGTTTCAAATGTTATTTCTTTGAATTTTGGATCGCGTATAGAGTCAAATGTATAAAGCATACTAACTAAATCCTGATAAGCAATGCCATTTGCTAAATGAGACCCTCCAGTTTTTTTCTTACTGAAATAATTAACTGAAATGGTTAAAACCCCCTTTGTATTTTATAATTATATATTACCACTACAGTCACTTTACTACTACTTTACAAAGGAGAATATAATGTCAATACAGTATTGTTAGGAGAAAAGTTATTTGTAGCACACTTATGATCAAACATTATTCTATAGAGTATATTGATTAAGTTATTTACAAAAACCAACAAGGGTACATTTATTAACAACAAACAATATGTATCTGATATCATTGGTGCTTTTGTTGTATCAATTAGCTGAAGAAATATAGTACGAAATAAAATGATTAATATATTTAATTAATATTTAGTTGGATTGTTGGATTATCGAGGTAGAAAAAATGTAAATGACGAGTTTTTCAGGGGCTGTAATACTCTCTTGAAACTGGAAGATGGATTTCTCTGAATGGTGGTTAGCAAACAATCATAATATCGATTTAAGAGCGATCAGATTCGTAAACTGGCACCTATGTCAAGGACACATTAAAAAAAGTGATTAACCAACCGAAAGATTATCCTAATAATGAAAAGGGGTATTCTTTTTCTCCTTTGTTAAGATATAGTAACAACCATCTAAGTGTGTCACTCTTCTGAATAATTTTTATGAATATTGGACAAATCTACATTAAACGATAATTAGCATTATTTAAACGAATAATCCCCTTTTGAATGATAAATTATGAGAAACATCCGATAATTAGAAAGTTGTGACCAAGGTATTTATATTATGTAAACTAAAATTATTTGGCGTGGAGGAGGATTAAAAAAATCACCCAACAAGTTAAGGTGATTAAATAATTTCCGTTTTTGGGATTTAATCTAAATTTTAATTGGTTTAAACCCATAAGCTTCTAATTTATCTTTTTCTTCTTGGTTTAAAGTTGGCACAGCCCATATCAGTGAATATTTTGCTCTAGTACTTGCAACATATCCAATTCTTCGGGCTTCACTATCATTTTCAATCCATTGTTTCCAATGACCACTTCCAGAATTTCGTTGACTTGATACCACCATTACTGCATCATACTCTTTACCTTTAACTGAATGAATAGTGTTAACAGAAGGATACTCTAAATTGTCTATAGTAGTAATTATATTTATCGCTTTTTTGGCTGTTCCTGTTGGAGTCCTATGTTTTAATTCACTAAAGTCACGATTTTCGGTATCAAAATTCTCCAAATTTTTATAGGGGTCTTTTATTAGGGTTAACGCATTTTTTTTAATAACTGATACCATTCACCATAAGTTTTATTGTTAAAATTTAAAAGGTCTGGATAGTTAGAAAAAGATTCCAAAAAATCCTTTAAAAAAATTCTCCATTTAAAAACAGAGGTAATACCAATTGGACAATAGTAATTTTTAGTACCCTTTGCACTTCCGAACCACTTTTGAAGATGTTTACCGGCAAACTCAAGAGCTAATATTTGGTTAGCGGGAATCTTAGTGCTCCATAGCTGTAGAGCATCTATTAGTAAATGTGGACTCTCTCCGTCCCTTTTTTCAAATGCATTCTTTAGAGACTGTTGACGAACCAATATTGATGCATTTTTAGGAGAAATATTAACTGATTTAAGAAAATTTAAATATTGTTGTTTTAACAAATTTATATCTTTGTATTCTAAATAGTGAACACTATTTTCAACAAGTAAGTCCTCAGCGAGGCCTCTATTGGGTTTATTTATAGATGAAATTGTATTTGCTATTTTAACTATAGAATGACAGCTTCTAAAATTATCTGTCAGTTGCATTTTTTTTAAGGTGGAAACGAAATTTAACGTTTCTTCTGGATTAGCATTTTTAAATCCATATATAGACTGGTTTAAATCACCAATGAAATGCAGGACAGATCCCGAGTCCCGTAATATATTTAAAATATTTATTTCCTGCACAAAAAACTGGTAGTTTTTTATCGCCTTCAGACTCAACACAATTTGAGAACAATTTCATAAAATGTGTAAAATTAATTCCGTTAATATTTATAACAGATACACCAGCCTCCTCTAATGAATTGGGTAACACTTCCTTTGCATGTTTTAATGCAGATTCATTATATTGAGCAAGAACTATCTTTGCAAAAGCTGGAACAAGCATAGCCTCACTTATTCCTTCAACCAATATTATCCCTTTTGAAAATAACAAAGTTGACTTTGTTATGTCTAACCAACGATTTATGTAATTTTTGCTTCTACCTAAATTAATATTTTTAAGGGCAGTCGCAATGATACTTTCATTTTGATTAACAATATGAATTAATTTATCAAGATCTACTGATGATGCTAACACTGGTGAATGAGTTGTAATAAAGACTTGCATATTTTCAAGATTTTTTGTTAATTCTTCTAAATATTTTATAAATTTCACTTGAAGCTGTGGATGCAAATGAGCTTCCGGTTCTTCAATTAACAACACTGTCATCACATTATTATCTTTTAATAATTCGAGTTCAGCAAAAACAGTAGCTATGTAAAGCAAGTTATTATAACCAAGACTATTTACAGAAATATCTCTAAACATATCTGGATCATTTTGCTGAATACCAGGAAAAAAAACCATTCTGATACTTTCAACAATTCTATTAAATGTAGTTTCAGCAAATTGTAAATTTACACTTTGACCAAGACGTTTTCCCAATGTATCTTTTAGCTTTTTATTTATATTATTTTTAGCAAATTCGATTTCATTATAATTACCATCGACATTGTTCGTAATTTGTTTGTTAAAGTTTGATACGTTTTGTACCAGTGTTTCTTTATTATCACCAAATTGCTTTTTTAATAGTTGGGCGAGTCTAGATTTCCGGCCATTAATCAACTTTTCTTCTGCGTCTCTCAAAGGAGGAAGGTAAATACAATCAATACATTCAAAAGTTTCTTCTTCGAAGATACTTGATTTGGATACTCCTCCCCAAATTTCTTTTTTATAATAACCTTTTCTGTTTGGGTTTGAATTAGCTTCTAGGTGAAGTTGGGCATTAAAACCTTCATCGCACCAAGTCAAAAAAGTTACTTGTTCATTCGAATTTAATGATTCAAAAGTTAAATCTATTTTTATCTTTGGAGCTGAATATTTCTTGTCTAATGAAACATAAAAATCATCTTCATTTATATTCAAATATGAGAATTCATTTTCTCTAAGTAGGTGCCTTATTGCGTTAATAATCGTAGTTTTTCCAGCACCATTTTCACCAACTAATATGTTCAGTCCTTTGTTAAACTCTATTTTCGAGTCCCCTTTAGTATTTTTATATCCAGAAATATTTAGGTTCGAAATATGCATTTAAATCCCACCAATCAATATAAATATTAAAAAATTTACCTTATTTCAATTATATCAGCTATTTTCCAAGATAAACTCTAAATATACAATATATGCTAAAAAAAACATTTCTTGAATAATCGCCTTAACATGAAAATTAACAATTAAAAGTATTAAAAATAGTTGAGTTGAGGATTAATTGCTACTTTTTCTTTAATAAAAATGTGTAATGATTAAATACTAAAAAGAGCTTTTGAAACAAGAAACTGCCCTTTGAAAGTTTGGCACTTTCAAGGACAGTTCTGATTTTTTAACTATTCTATTTGGAATTTCAACAATTTTTAATTTTTGAGCAGTCTTGCTAGGGCATAAGTAAAGTGGATATTTGCCATATTCTCCTCCGTGCAATTAACAAATTCTAAGGGTAACTTTACCATATTAAGATATGATATAAAAGGTATTAAATTATATTGTTAATTTAGTGAATTTAATATCCCCTTTTATATGAAAGACGTACTGTTGCTTCACAATCTAGCCCCAAAATGGATAATAAGCGCTTCCTTGATCTAGAATAGCACCCAATTAAAGACTGAATTATTCAACTGAATATTTTTGCTCTTACTCTTTTGGAAGGTCAGTGTCCTTTCTAATCTGTACCACTCTTTTTCTATTTTATTTAACCTCTTCTGTGCAAAAGGTAAACACTTTTCCAATGAAATGCCAGTCAAAAGCTTTAGTAAAGATTCTATCAATCCATTCTGCAAAAGTATGAATTGAGTCAACTTTATTAAGTAAAGAAACAATCTTTTTAACTAATTTAAATAACTAATTGTATTTCTCTGTTAGTTCTTTATTGGACAATAAGAACATCTTCATTTTAATAATATTCAAAGTCTTTTTTCACTAATCTACCAAGAGTTTAAGTACATCATTTCAAGATTTCGCCCATAAAGAAAGAGCGCAATTTTCTCTCTGGAATTGCACCCTCTTGTAAAAAAACGCCTTACTTATTGTAGGATTAACCGTAACTGGAATGTACTTATCTAATCGAACTTCCTCAATGATTTGGCCAACAATTCAAACAGCACCCATTACCACACATCTTTTCTTTTTCCATATTTATATCTCTTTTTTATATCTAGTTTCACCATCTTCACATATACCATATGTATCGTGATTCTGAAACATCCAGCTAAGTTCATCACTCTTTGAATAATTTTTATGAATATTGGCCAAATCTACATTAAACGATAATTAGCATTATTTAAACGAATAATCCCCTTTTGAACGATAAATTATGAGAAACATCCGATAATTAAAAAGTTGTGACTCAGGTATTTATATTATGTAAACTAAAATTATTTTGCGTGGTGGAGGGCCTTGATTCATCAACTACCCATAATATCTGTACTTGTATTTATATGGACAAGAACTTTTAGACACTTTCATAAACCCACCTTCTTGCACAAGGGTTTTAAGGATATTTGATTCTCTGGACAAGAACTTTTAGACATTTTATTTTTATGGACAGATGAAAACTCATAAAGATTAAATTACTCTGTGTAAATGGTCACTTAAAGCAAATTAATAAGACACAAAAGTGTTGGTTTGGAATAGAGTTTGATTAAAAGTTTGTTGCAATCGTTGATTTTATAATAGAAGAAACCCACGCATTTTGAAAAAAGTTTGATCAAAATGCGTGGGTTTTATTTAAATGCGAAGTTATTTTTATCAAACTATATTATAAATAATCGAACTTTATTATAAATGCTCAATCTTTTTTACAAACTACAACTCTTTTTTCTTCCATCATTCATTAGGATATTAATTTATTTAGGAAATATTTTTTATCTCTTTACGAACAAATTCACATGTCCAATAACCTAAAAATGAATTTAAACTTCTGTATATTGTCCAATCTTTCTGAATTTCTCATAGCGATCTTTAATTAATTGTTCGCCATTTAGAGAATTTAATGCTTTTAGTGTGACGCTTATACATTCTTTTATATAAGATGCTTGCTTCACAACATTGCGGTGTGCTCCACCCGTTATTTCAGGGATTATTCCATCAATAACGTCAAGCTCTTTTAAGTCAGGTGCTGTTATCCGCATTGCTTCTGCAGCTTGCTTCCCTAGGCTACCATCTCGCCATAAGATCGATGCAGCCCCTTCAGGCGAGATAACCGAATACGTTGAGTTCTTTAACATAAAGACGCGATTAGCTACCCCTAATGCTATGGCACCACCACTTCCGCCTTCCCCTATAACAATACTAATAACTGGTACTGTTAGAATCGCCATTTCAGAGAGGGTTCTAGCAATGGCTTCACTTTGGCCGCGTTCCTCGGCTGCCTTACCTGGATAGGCTCCTTTTGTATCAATAAAACAAATGATTGGGCGCTTAAATTTCTCAGCTTGCTTCATTAAGCGTAATGCCTTACGATATCCTTCAGGGTGTGGCATACCAAAATTTCGTCGAATATTTTCTTTAGTTGATTTTCCGCGTTGATGTCCAACAATGGTTACGGGCTGTCCTTCAAAGAGAGCGATTCCTCCAAGAATAGCTGCATCATCACCAAATGTACGATCTCCATGTAACTCAATAAAGTTTTCACACATCGCTTCTATATATTGTAAAGTTGTTGGTCGTTCTGGATGTCTAGCAACCTGTACACGATCCCATGGCTTCATATTGACATAAATAGATTGTTCTAGCTGTGTTAGACGTGTTTCAAGCTTTTCGATTTCGCCTGTCATGTCTACATTTGCCTCTGTAGCAATCGTTTTTAATTCATCAATTTTTTCTCGTAATTGTACGACTGGTTCTTCAAAAGCTAAATTTTTAGACATATTGCACACCGCCTTTTGTATGCATTTTTACAAGTATTGCTACTTGGTTTCGTAAATCCTTCCGATGGAAAATTGCATCAAGCTGACCATGCGCTAGTAAAAACTCCGACTTTTGGAAATCATTTGGTAATTTTTCTCTTAATGTTTCTTCGATTACACGGCGACCAGCAAAGCCAATCAATGCTTGCGGTTCTGCAATATTAATATCTCCAACAGAAGCAAAGCTTGCTGAAACGCCACCGTATGTAGGATGCGTCATGATCGAAATAAATAATAGTCCTTCTTCATTATGACGTTTTAATGCCACACTCGTTTTTACCATTTGCATTAATGATAGAATACCTTCTTGCATGCGCGCTCCACCACTAGCAGTAAAAATAATAATCGGTACACGTAATTCAATAGCTTTTTCAACGGCACGTGTGATTTTTTCTCCTACAACGGAGCCCATTGAGCCCATACGGAAATGAGAATCCATAATCGCTACAACAATTTCTTCTCCATCAAGAGTACCTAACCCAGTCAGTACAGCTTCGCTTAATCCCGTTTGTTGTTTAGCCACTGAAATTTTTTCTACATAATCAGGGAAATTAAGTGGATTACTTGTTTGTAAATGATCATCCATTGAAACAAATGAACCTTCATCTAAGAGATATGCTACGCGCTCCTGTGCAGTCATTTTGAAATGATGGTCGCATTTTGTACACACTTTATGATTTTTTTCTAATTCCTTTGTTAACTGAATGTGACGGCATTCTGGACATTTTGTCATAAGTCCTTCTGGAAATCCCTTTTCCTGCCCTTCCTCTTTCTTTTTACTAAATAAGCTACGTACTACCATGTTTTACTCCCCCTTTGTTGTCTAAATGCCTTGTTCAACATTCATCCACTGTTGGTAAGCTTTTAATGCTTCTTTTTCATAGCCAAGCTGTATCGATTTCAACATAGTTTGAATGATTAATTTTTCTTCTTCTGTTGAGTTTCGATTTAAACGGTCACCGGCATAAACTGCTAACTGAAACCAAACTTTTAGTGAAAGTCGATTTCCTGACGTGATGATTATTTCTCGTTAAACATCCCGACAATTAATCGTACTTTCTATCTCTAGCTTTACAAAAAAACTGCCCCACACTGGTAGTGTTCGCAGAGTCTCTGTACAACTTATAACGCGAATGGCTTCCTTATCATGAATTTGTCGCGTTAATTCGCATCCTTTTTGATTTTTCATCTTCTAATATAAACATCGACAATATTTCTACGAGCTGATGCTTTTGTAGAAGCTAGAAACGTCCTTCCCCATGTCTCGTTTCAATAAGACCTAATAACTCTAAACTTCGCAATGCCTCTCTCACAGAGGATCGCCCGACACCTAGACGTTCTGAAAGGACTCTTTCGGAAGGTGACTTTTCACCAGCCTGTATTTTTTCTATTTTAATAAGTTGTCGTAATTGTTGGACGATATCTAAAAACACTTTCTTTTGTTCGGTTTTTTTATCCATACGATCAACTCCTCGGTCAATCTATTCGCCTTGGAATAATTATTGCTGTCGCTTTCCTTTCGCGCAGATAAACAATGCATCCAAAGGCTTCATCTTCATTCAGTAGGTGTTTGGATACCTACTAAAAAGAAACAAAATCCACCACCTTCAGATGATGGCGTCTCTTACTGAATGAATTCAAAAGTGGTCTGGCCACTTTTGAAGTTGGCTTTATCTTACAAAATAATTATTTGAAAGTAAAGAAAAAACTGCATAAAAATTTATACAGTTTCTAAAATTTCCTTCAATTTCATATTCTTTTCGTCGTTTGTGTATATTTTATTTTCACTTGAGGTCTACCAAAGCGCTTTTCAAGCGTTCTCTCAATGTAAAGCAATTCAGCTTCTAGTAAAAGCTCCTGAACAAGATGAAAAACTTGCGGGAATAAGGTTACAGAAATCGTTCCTTGCTGCTTTGTTGTTTATTAAAAATGAGTAATGATTAAATTCTAAAAAAGAGCTTTTGAAACAAGAAACTGCCCTTAGAAAGTTTGGAACTTTAAAGGACAGTTCTGATTTTTAAGTATTCTATTTAGATTTTTAATATCAATCAACAATTTTTAATTTTTAACTCCTCTATCCATCCATTTAAACAGCTATTATTTTCTTCTATTTGCACTCTTACCCAGATTATTTTTTTCTTTCTATTACCTCAACTATTGTATTTTTAGAAATTTTTGTTTCTTGAATAGTCTAGATTGTCGGCTTTTCCCAAATCTTATATGACTTCCATTACGTAATATCCCTAAATCATAAGGTAAATAATCTGATTTAGATTTACGATAATTTTTTTGTATTTCTTGAACTGTTGAATGTTCAGTTATACTAGATTGAATCTTATTAATTGTCTCAGTACTATAAGTGTTTAAAAACATCGAAAAAACCATTAACAAAACTTCATCTCCAATTACTGAAATAGTCTCCTTAGTAAAATCAGTTATTTCTTCAATATAAACAATACCTAATATTCCCTGAATATCAAGGCAGTTGAGTTTAGAAATTACTTTTTAATTCATTAAAGTCTATGGTGCTTCATAACTTTTTTATTTAGGTAGAAAGAACATCTGATAAAAATAAGTGAGAGTATTACGAATATTCCACCAATCCAGCTTAAATTTTCTATATTAATATATTGAATAATGATTCCTCCTAATGCAGAGCCCAGCATCATTCCCACATTCATTAAGGCGGTATTAAAACTAAGTACTGTTTCAGAGGATTGTGGTTTTAGTGAAATCAGATAAAACTGCTTTGCTGGTGTCGTTGTCCAAGTTGCTACTCCCCAAAAAGCTAGTGTGACAAATACACCCACTGCCCTATACTGTGTAAATGCTAGTACAAATAAAGAGATGATATGAACACATAAACTTAATGTTATTGTTCGATTAGGTCCCCATCTATCTACCGCATATCCTCCAAAGCGTGAGCCAATAAAAGCAAATGTGCCTAAAACAAATAATGCGATACTTGTCATTTCTATAGAAAAACCAGCAGTATGACTTAATAATGGAGCAATGTAGGCAAACACCATCGTATAACCTAAAATCCAAAAAATCGTTGTCATTAAACCAGTTAGGACTCGTTTATCATTCATTATTTGTAGCTGTTGTGTAAATGGCAACGGTTGGTTTCCTTTTATAGCTGGTAATAATTTATAAAGACCTATCATTAAAAAAACTGTACCAAGCACAATGATCAAGAAAATATAGTGCCAATCAAAATGTCCAGCTAAAAATGTTCCAATAGGCACTCCAAGTACTAATGAAACAGTGAAACCTGTAATGACTGTTGCCATTGCACTACCTCTTTTTTCTGGAACTGCAATTTGAGCGGCATAATTGGTAGCAACAACAATATACAGCCCTCCACTCATTGCCATAATGACTCGGGATAACATAAGAATGATGAAATTATAACTGAAAAATGCAACTAGATTTCCTAGAATAAATATAGAGATGGCACTTAAAAGCACTTTTTTACGGTCAAATTTAGACGTTAGCATGACCAATCCCAATGCTCCAATAGCATAAGATAAAGAATAAATCGTAATCAACTGGCCAGCTATTGAAATTGAAACATTTAATTCAAAAGAAATCAGTTCTAAAATTCCAGAAACAACAAACTCTGCTGTTCCTGTTACAAAAGCTCCTAAAGCTAAAAGTATGATGATTAGTTGATTTATATTATTTTTCAATTTGTACATCTCCTTATATTTGAACTGCTGTTTTTATTTTAAGTTCCATGTTAACATAAGTAAAATTGATGTTTTTGATAAGGGAGATGAGTAATTACTCATGACTATTGTGCGCTACGAAATCATTGCAAAAGTAGTCGAGCTAGGAAGCTTTACAGAAACTGCTGAAACATTAAATATGACTCAATCTGCCGTGAGCCATGCAGTTGCGAGTTTAGAATCTGAATGGGGAGTTTCTTTATTAATTCGTGATCGAAAAAAAGGAATAACACTTACAGAAATGGGACAAAAAATTCTGCCGCATATCAGAGAAATATTGAAAAGAGTGGAAGTCATTAATCAAGAAATTGCACTTATGACAAGCTTGGAAACAGGTATTATTCGTATCGGCACTTTTGCAAGTGCTTCTTCCTGCCTATTGCCTAAATTACTTGCAAAATTCCGGAAAAAGCATCCTAAAATAGAATTTAAATTTTATGAAGGAACCTATGAGGAAATTACGGAATGGTTGGGTTCAGGCATTATTGACATTGGATTTGTAGTAAAAGGAAAATCAAGCCCAAATTTCGATTTGGTTCCTTTGATTAAAGACAAGATGGTAGTCGCTTATCACTCTGCTCATCATTTCCGCTCTAAAGAAATTGTAGAAATGAATGATTTAATGGATGAATTCTTTATTATGCCAACAGGGATGTACCAATCACATGTTGAGGAATTATTTGCAGAAGCGCAAATTAAACCATCTATTCTTTTTGAAGTACACGACTGTACAACCATCGCTAATATGGTACAGGAAGGACTTGGCGTTACGATAGGTCCAGAATTATACTTAAAAACACAGCAAAACATAAAAATCAGCAAACTAAATATTGAAAACAGCCGTGAAGTAGCACTTGCCTGTCATTCTATTGTAAATGCTTCTCCTGCAGTTAAGGAATTTCTCCATGTGGCAAAAAATGTTTTTAAGTGAACATTTGGAGCGATTACGTTTCAAAATAGAACTTCCTTTATTCATGTAACTCATGATAAAAGGAAAAAAAGGAATTTTTTTATGTATAGCCTTTTAGATTTATTAAAAACACCTAAAAAGTGTAGTGGAACGTCCCAAAGCGCCGTTTTGGAGCCTTTCATAAAAAAATGTTTTTCAATAATTGGGCCCTTTTCATGAAGAAAGACGCTTTCCTTTTTTCAGAAAAGCGCCCGATTGTTCAATAAGTACATACTTTATTCAGAAAGGCTGAGTCATTTGCTGCATTGGTTGTGCCATTTGTTGTAGAGGTTACATCATTTGTTGTGTGTTCTGTAAATTTAATTTGTTCGATATATTTTTTGTGAATTGCTTAAGATTTCCACTTTGCAACCTCTTGTTATTACCCAAGATAGCAGCTCCAATTACACCCCATGTAAGAAATTTCATTATTAAAAACCCTTTTTCCGTCCCCCTAGTTCATAGCGATTACCATTCAAGCCAGTTTTCTATGTTTGTTCATTACATATCTTCGAAGAATACTCTTTAATTTAACCCGTTATAAAAAGCACATGTTGTTCCCTCTTTGCTGTGGTTTAAATAGGTTTAATTTGGTTGTTTCTCTCGATATGAATTCTTTACCCGTTCAATTTGATCAAGGTGGTCGCGAACATGTTGTACGCGAAATTCAAGTAATTGCTTAAATGTGAATCGTTCCTGATCTATGTACATCCCCACTCGCCTGCTTTGTTCACTCGTTAGATTGTCCAAAATAGGCTGCATACTAGTACGTAACAATTTGAAAAGATGCAAATACTGTTCACGGTCCAATAAGTCATAACTCAAGGTATTCGCCCATGCATCTTGGTCAAATGAGACCAGTATTGGCTCATCCTCTGCCAATACTTTTTTTAGCCTAGGTGTGGCTGAAATCTCGGAATCCGTTACATGTATGAGAATTTGATGAATGCTCCAATTGTTTGGTGCGGGTTTGTATCGAAGCTCCTCCTCTGTTAATCCTTCGATGGCATCCCAAATCATTGTGTATCCTAAGCTGTACTCCTTTATTAAATCCTCCAATTCAGTATCTCCTTTCTCAAGTAACGCTTTTTAAAATTTTAATAAATATATATTCTTTTTTATTGGGTAAGAATCCTTGAATTTTACGAAAATTTATTAAAATAACCTGCTCCGTTAGTATAAAGCGACTGTTCTATTGAACAATCGTACACTTTAACGGAATACCTAAAATATGTCTAAGATCGCTTATAAATGGCTACCCATGAATTTACTTTATTCTAATTTGTGAATCTTGCACACGTAACTTTATTTCGAAGTTACATTCTTCTTTCCATTAAAACTGTATCATGCCATATCCCATCTAATTGAGCAATTTTTTCTCTTGTACCAACAATTCGAAAGCCCATCTTTTTATGTAATAGGATACTTGATGAATTGATCGCAAAGATGGATGATTGGAGTGTCCAAAACCCCTCCTTTTCACTCTCTTCAATTAGTACTTTAAATAGCTTAGAGGCAATACCTTTCCCTTTACTTTCACTCGATATATAAACACTAACTTCTCCAACTCCAGAATAGACGGAGCGTGTAGAGACGGGTGAAATGCCAATCCAACCAACCACTCTATTGTGTTCTTCTGCAACAAAACGCAAGGTCGCATGGTGTCTTTCATCCCATACCAGTTCACTTGGCACAATTGTTTCAAAGGTTGCCATCCCTGTTTCGATTCCCTCTTTATAAATATTTAATACCTCTTTTAAATCCTTCTTTTCCATTTTACGAATAATTAGTGTGGCCATCCCATTTCCCCCTTAGTATTTTAAAAGGACTGCTAGCTTGCGCTAACAGTCAAATTTTTAACAACATGAATTTGATGGATCAGTAAGATTTATACCGCATACACCTGTTTCAGGTAACTCCAATTCCACACGTTTTGAAGCTTCTTCATCTCCTGATAAATAAGCTGTTATGGAACGAACCTGTTCATAGCCTGTTGCCATTAAAAATGTGGGTGCACGTCCATAACTTTTAGCTCCGACAATATAGAAGTCCTTTTCAGGTTGACGTAGTATTTCTTCACCATGCGCTCGTACTGTGCCACAACTATGCTCATTAGGATCAATTAGTGGCGCTAATGCTTGCACACTTTCTGTTGCTGAGTCAATCGAAAGGCGTAATTCGCTGTTAATTGATAGGTCTGGTCGATTTCCCGCATTGACAACAAGCTCTTCAAATCCTGTTAATACTTTTGGTTCTCCGTTTATAGTACCAACAATATGGATGTTCTCTTCTTTCTTCACCTGGGAGATATAAAAAGGTGTTATTACTTCAACCTTACCTGTGTCTACTAATTCGTGAATGCGAATACCGAGTGCGCCACGTGCTGCCAATGCATCCTTTTCTTCACCACCATAGGCTTCTTCTACAGTTCCTTTACGCATAATCCATACTAGCTTTGTTGCAGGGTTTTCTCTCTGTAATTCAGCCAAAGCTAATAAGGTATTGATCGCTGAATGGCCACCACCAATAACTGCAATTTTCTTATTAGCATATCTTTTAGTATTCGTATTAATTTCTGGGATACCATACTCAGTGTGATCTGCTAATGCTTTTTCATTCTGCAGCCATACACCAGTAGAATTTGCTGGGTTTGGATTCCCCCATGTACCCGTCGCATCAATAACTGCTCTAGCCTCAATCACACGAATGTCATTCTCTTGTTCTATATAAATAATAAAGGACTGATCTGCTCGATTTTTTGTCTTCATCTTATCATTCAATTGTCGTGAAATCCCGACTACTTTTGCGTTCAATTGAATGTGAGGCTTTATTCGTACTAGCTCAGACAAAGGTTTTAAATATAGATCAATTAATTCATGCCCTGTCGGTAACTTATCTAAATTAGGTTCTTCCCAACCGGAGGCATCTAATAAAGCCCTAGCAGCTTTATTGATGTTATATTGCCATGGTGAAAATAGTGTAACATGCCCCCATGTACGAATATTGTGTGCTATTTCACGCCCAGCCTCAAGTAAAATAAATGCTTGATTTTGTTCCACTAAATGAGCAGCTGTAGCTAATCCAATGGGACCTGCACCAATTATGACAATCGGTAAATTCTTATTGGAGTTATTAACACTCTCCTGTACTTCAATATCCTTAGTAGTAGTACAACAAGATCCATTTTGGTTGATTATTTTAAGTGTTTTCATCATTAATTTCTCCTCTATTTTCTCTATATAAGCATTCCCTTATATAAAATATATTTTTTACGCCTAGCAGTTAGCTAGACGTTGTAAACTTTGTAATTAAAAAATTTCAATTTCACACATTGTTTTATCAATTTCTTTTATGGCTTTTTCAAATTGCAAACATGTCGAAGTGCCGTAACGATCCATATCTCCTTTAAAGAAGAAATCAAAAGCGAACTCTTTAGCCTGTTTCAAAGTGTAGTCTCTACTATTCATAATTAACTTTAAATAGGCGATAAAATAATCTTTTGTTAATACGCTAGCATGATTTACTGTCATTTTTAATCCTCCATTCAACAGATTGAATAATTGCTAACAGAAGTATTACAGCTGCTCAGCTACAAATTGCTCAATCCGTTTTCCAATTGCATCACGTACAGTTTGGAATACAATCCATTTTTCTTCATCTGTACCTGTCGCTTTCGCAGGATCTTCAAATCCCCAATGCTCACGACGTACGTGAGGAGGTGTCATCGGGCATTTATCTGCTGCATCCCCACATAACGTGACAACTAACGTTGCACTGTTTAATGTCTCAGTATCAATTACATCTGATGTATGATTCGAAATATCGATGCCTACCTCGGCCATCGCTTTTATAGCATTCGGGTTTACACCATTTGCTTCAATACCCGCACTTTTAACTGTCCAATTGGTAGGTAGTAATTTCTTTGCCCATCCTTCAGCCATCTGACTTCGACATGAGTTTCCTGTACATAAGAAATAAAGTGTATTTGTCATAGTAATTGCTCCTTATAATTTAATGGTTTTAAAGTATTTTTTCTGCCAACGTAGGGCAACCCATACAAGTCCTATGAGAACAGGTACTTCTACAAGTGGACCAATAACAGCAGCAAATGCCACGCCACTATGCAGGCCAAACACACCAACTGCAACCGCAATCGCTAGCTCAAAATTGTTACTTGCAGCTGTAAAAGAAAGAGCTGCTGTGACAGGATAAGATGCTCCAACTTTACGGGAAGAGAAGAATGACACAGCAAACATGATCACAAAGTAAATAAATAATGGAATAGCAATTCGCACTACATCAATTGGCAGTTCTACTAATTGCTCACCTTTTAAGGCAAACATCATCACAATCGTGAACAGCAGTGCAATTAGAGTCAGTGGTGAAATCTTCGGTAAGAACTTTTCCTCATACCACTGTTTCCCTTTTGCTTTAATCCCTATCCATCGTGTAAGGAACCCTGCAGCAAACGGGATACCTAAGTATATAAGTACGCTCTTAGTAATCTCCCACATAGAAATGGATACATGGAAATTCTCTAAACCAAACCAACCAGGTAATACATTTAAGAAAAAGTAAGCAAAAATTGAATAAGTCACGATTTGAAAGATGGAGTTAAACGCAACTAAACCAGCTACATATTCACGGTCTCCACGCGCTAAATCATTCCACACAATGACCATTGCAATACATCGAGCTAAGCCAATCATAATGAGTCCAGCCATATATTCTGGATAATTGCGTAAGAAGATAATCGCTAAAAAGAACATAAGGAACGGGCCTAGTAACCAGTTTTGTAAAAGTGATAGTAATAGCACTTTCCAATCCTTAAACACACGCCACATTTCTTCATACTTTACTTTCGCTAATGGTGGGTACATCATGACAATTAACCCGATAGCAATCGGTATGGATGTTGTGCCAATAGACATGGCCTCTAATGCTTCTCCAATATTAGGCATTGTCAAACTTAATAAAACACCTATTCCCATAGCAACAAATATCCATAAGGTAAGGTAACGATCTAGAAAGGAAAGCTGCTTGGTTAAAGAGTCATTACTCATTTATATTTCCCCCTACATGGCAACAATCTGTGCCACAGTTACAACCCTTTAAAGGCTGAATTTGTTCTAAGATGCCCTTCATCAATGGCGTTTGATCCTCTACTAAACGGTAATGTTTCCAAGTCCCTACTTTTCGTTCCGTAATAATGCCTGCCTCCTTTAATTTTCGTAAATGTTGACTAACAGCTGGTTGCGATATTCCGAGAACATCTACAAAATCACATACACATACCTCCCCATTCTTCATGCATGCAAGTAATTTAATCCGATTTAAATCTGCAGCTGCTTTTAATTGTTTTTCAATTAGTGTATTTTCCATTTATCTGCACTCCTTATATAATTATTTGCTTATATATTATTTTAAATAAAATCACCTCGTTAAAGAAAGGTGAATTAATCCATATATAACTATATTCTTATATTATGATTTAATGTTTTGAATTGCAACAGATTTTTACCCAATTTGAGCTAAGTGCTGCTCTTAACGGGAGTTTCCATTAACAATTGGAGAGTCCCTTTTTTAATTCGCTAAAGAGAGAAATAATAGAAATTCATATAGATTAGAACAAAGAGAGCAGACTATCCACTTAATTGCTAAAATAATATGTTAAGCGTAAGCCATACGTATCTTTTAAATCAGCATCAGTTGCCAGGATAATTTGTTTCATTGAATTTGAGATCTCCAGAATCGATACGCCAGGTTGAACAATTGAAATTCCAAATTAAGTTTAAAACCAATATTATTAAGTTATGATAATACGCTTATTTTCCAACTGCTTTTAGAATAATTGCTGCATCTTTTTAATTATGAAAATTAAAAAGTAAACATTAAAAGTTAAGACGAACATAAAATTTTCAAAAATAATTTAAAAATGGTAAATCTCCATTAATATCCCTTATAATCATATTTAAAGGGGGAAAATTCTAAATGAAAAAAATAGTTTCATATATTTTATTTGCACTCATTTTAATTTCTACAAATACGGTTAGTGCACAAAGTGTCGTTACTATCACTGGTGGGAAAATGATTGACAATCGTACGTTAGTCCCATTACGTTCAATCTTTGAAGAATTAGGAGCAACTGTAATATGGAATCAAAATACAAAAACCATTTCTGCAACTAAAGATACAACTAACATTTCATTAAAACTAGGAACGAAAACAGCTGTAATAAACGGACAAGCAGTTTCTATCGATGTTCCTGCTCAAATTAGAAATGGCACAACTTTAGTACCTTTAAGATTTATTAGTGAAGCTCTAGGTGCTAACGTTAAATGGGATAATAAAACTTTAACCGCTACAATCGAGCAAAATGATAAGACTATCTCAGTAAAGGTAGAAATTCCCAAACAAGAGGGAAATAGGAATTTTTTGAACATTACAGACGCAGAGATTAAAGAAGCAATTCAAGAAGGGAATAAAGGTGTATATCACCTCCACGATATAAGAAAAAAATATATAGTTCCTGTAGCATCAGATGGATTTGGACTAAAGTATTATCAACCTATTGTTAATATTAATACTCCATATTTAACTGTTCTATCTGTAGCCGCATTAAAAACTAATAAAAATGAAACTTTGTCTTTTTCAGAAGCTAAAAAATGGGTTGATATATATAAGCAATCAAAAAGTATTGATTTTACAATTGAGACATATGGTAATTCAATTGATGTAATATTTAACCCAATAAATATTGTTTTAAAACAAGGAGATAACTATATTTATCCATCAAGCACTATATCTTTGGGTGTTCAAAGAACAACAAGTTGGCCAAATGATCCATCATATAATGAGAATCATACCTCCTTTTTTCCAACTAATAAAATAGATACTAATCAAAATGCAACCCTTATCTTAAAAATGCCAGATAATACATTAATAACGTATAATGTTGTTTTTTCGAATTACAAATAGCATTAAAATTTTTGCAACGAAGGAAGGTGTAGCTCCTAAGGCTACATCTTTTTTATTGAATTAGTTTGGATAATATGACCATATTTTAGATATTATATTTCCGTATTTTATACGAAGTATCATTTCTTTGAATCTCTCTTATTCACAAAAAATCCGAAATTGTAAGCTTCTCTACTAGTATCCATCCTGTATTAAATACCTTTTTTTGAAAACTACTCTATGAGAAAAATTGAGACATATCATTATTCACTAAACAATATTTCAATTCGTATCAGAACACCAGAGTGTTAATTTTTTGTAATTAACTTTGAAAGTTTTGAGCACTTTATCACAGGAATACATATGTGTTCTTAAGGTATATTAAATTCTAATATTATAAATAGATTTATAATATTAGTTTTTTAAACTATTCACATTTGAATGGTGCCGATATTTATAAAATTATGAAATCACTTGGACATGAGAAGATTGAAGCTACCATTATTTATATGGAAAAGGTTCTGGAGATGGATTAAAATGCTATTCATGAGTGGGATACTGAAAGTTTTGGCGGTTATATCTAATATAAAAGATATTGATAAGTAATGTAGCAACTACAACTACTCCCCTATCACATTGTTATAGACACATGCTGGCAATCAGCATTTCAGAAGCTGCAGTGTAACCTTTGGAATCGAAAGTTTTGGTCGAGTTTAATGATTCATTACATGGGTACTACTTGGTTTTTCTGAAGGGGCATTTAATTAATAATTATCTATTTTGGAAAATAGTGTTAAACATCCGATTTATTATCCGATAATTATAATGTGTTACAAATAATGTAAAAGGAGAAGTTGTATATGAAGAAATATTTACTAACTGTAGGAATTTTAGCAAGCGGTTTGCTGGGGCTAAATACAGCTGAGGCTTCAGAGATAGAAAAAGATCAGATTGCTGTAGATCCATTAATTGAAGATTTAAAAACAAAACATCCTGATTGGACTGTTACATTAGTTACTTCAGATGAGGCTGCTAAAATTAAAGAGGAATTAAAAAACAGTCAAAATAGTCCCGTTCTAAGAGGTCCAGCACCACCTTTAACATCTGTTTATATTGACAAAGTAGTATCTCAAGTTGGAACAAGCAATCAAGTAACTGAGGATATTGGCATGCAGCAAACTTCTCATGCAGTTTCAGGAACTGTTACTGTAGCAGTTATGGAAGTTGGCTATGGAAGTGAAAATCAATGGTTAGATGATGAGCGTATTACATATCAAAATCGTGATTATAAACTTAATGAAGCTGCTATAGATTTTAATAATGACAAAATTATAGATGCGTTCTATCATACAGTAACTTTTAATTCAGACTTAAAAATTTCAAGTGGGGCTTCTGCTTTATATAAGTTTAGATCAACTTCACAAAATTCCCCTTGGAATACCATTGAAAGAACGATAAATATTCCACATTTATAATGTAGGAATACTATGAAGAGAGGTGTATTTAAAGATGGTTTCTATGGAAGATATGAGTATAAGGTTAACTATCCTTCAAGGAGCTTACGGATATAAAGGTTTTACTGAACAAACGGGCGAGAATATGTATAAAACTGATTTGAAAGCTTTTCAAGAAACTATAGAAAATGCAAAAGAACCGATTGATACTAGTAAAGTTGCAAAGTTATCTTCTGATCAAATTAAAGTGCTACAAGGTGCTCCAAGTGGTAGTTGGTTGATTCCTTTACTAAACAAAATGGGACAATTAGGGATGATGGATTTGCGTGATGGACTAGTTAACCCTAAAATATTCCAATATACCTCGACAATGAGTGCTTATAAAAGATCCATTTAAGCTAAGTAATATAAAAGGCATTAACGAAAAGGATTTCTCCTTTCTTGTTAATGCCTTTTAGGCAAAGACACTATTTTAGTTTTCCGAGAAAGCGCTCGATTTTTGAAAATCGTTATTCGATTAGAAACCCTACACTTATTTTTATTAGGCTTTAGGCTTCAATATTTACGTCGGTAAGAGCAGTTTTTGATATTACTGGAATAAACATTGCGACATATTGTGGTATAGAAAGTTTAAGTGGTCAAGAATATTTAGCTATTATTTCCAATTCACAAGAAAATACAACCGTTCTTTTAGTTGGAGAAGATAATGGAGATGTCTGTGAAAATAAACAGGAAAATGAAAAAGCATGTTTTAATAAATGATTAATCAAAACATGCTCATTATATATTTTAGGGAATCAAAGCGTTTAATGGCGGAATAAACCAGGGAATCTCTCAGCCAATTCCTATGGATGGGGACAACCCCTTAATCCTTTAACTGATAGAAAACCTGTTTAATTTTGCCTCAGTGCCAAGTATGGCAGTATTAAGCTCATTCCCTAGGCTATCTTGTCCCCTTCTGAAATAGAGACTGCGTAAAAAATTCTTGCTGTTCACACGAGCAATCACCTGACTGCGATTTCTCGGCAAATTGCAGCATTGCGCTAAGCAGCTAATCCAATCAGCAATTTCTTGATGTGGAAGTAATTCTTTGTGAATCATCGTATCCACGATATTGACTAACCGCTCATCATCCTCATCACTAAAAATATGTATTCCATTATGTAGCTTGCCAGAAATAGCGACAAGAACCTCACGCAGCATTGCAACGCTGCTCTCCTCGCACTGCACCAACTCAACAAAAACATCTGCACCGTGAGACGCGCTGTGAGCCCAGCCTCCTACTGAAAGGTAACCCCGCAGATCTTTCTCTTCTTTGTAATAACGTAACATTACTTGCATTAATTGCTCAATTTCTTCTTGATTTAAAAATGGATTCTTTCTGTGGTGTTGTATAATCAAAGCGATAGGCAAGGCAGAAAACGTCCTTGTAAAAACTGATTGATCATCCTCGCTGCCAATATTATAGAACAAGTGGTTCTCATCAGTCAGAACAGTTAAGAGACTACGCAACTCCTCTTCACTGAACCTATTCTCTTCCTTAATCCACATATAAAACATCGGATAAATCAAATTATCCCGCAATTCTGGATGAGGATCGCCAATATATTGGAGTAACAAAGGTAAGAAATCTTGATGCTGCTCACTTTCGCCTAACTGATACTCATTCTCCTCAATTCTTTGTAAATCTTCCATAAGTTTTAACCTTATATCGCTCACTTTCCCATCCCCTTTAACATGAATAAAATCTCTTCTATTACAATATCAGGCTCATCATGATGTATATAATGTCCACTACGATTAGCAATCCGGAACTTACTTGACGTTGACAGCCGTTGGAATTCTGGCTTGTAGACTTTGTTCAATTTTTAATATTTCTAGAGAGGGCCATCCATCTTCATAATTATCGGGTAAACCTCTTGTAATAATTGAGAGAGGGATGTCACTTTCTTTTGAATAATCAGCAATTTGCTTATAACTCTGTATTTTATCAATTTTCTCACTATTCAACATAGGATTCTCGAAATATTCCCTATTTCCTGCAAGTAGATTTTCTGGTAGAACCTTTTCATAGGCAAGTTCTTTATATTCCGGTGCAGCGTCAACCAAAACCATACCACAGATGTCCTACGGATAAAGACTGGTATACAATCTGGCGACCAAACCACAAAAGGAATGGCCTACTAATATATAAGGCTTTTCCACGTCAAGCGCTTGCACCAATTCGGAGAGCTCCTCAACAAGATCACAGCAAGTTCGCGAGACAGCTACGTCCTGACTCCTGCCAATACTTGCCCTGTCATAGGACAAGGTAGATGTTTCATCCGATATTCGGTCTTGTACTTTTTTCCATGTTTCATGGCTATCGCCTAACCTTGCAATAAAGATTACGCTGGGTGTATTTTTACGATATTTATTGAACAGTATACGCCTATCATAAACATTGATTAACTTTTTATGTTGTATCGTCACTTTTAATCACCTAATTAAATTATAAGCTTTACATTATTCTTTCTACAATATAAATAAAGGACTTTTTATGTAACGCAGTAATAATTTGCTAAAGTCCTCCGTTAGTTTAAGTGAAACTGTTCACAACTTGTAATCAGTGTTTTAGGAACTCGGATAACGCCTGTTCCTCACCATCTAACATCGAAGTAACGATTGTCATAAAATCTTCAGCTCCAATTTCAAAATGACCTCGACGGAATGGTAACCCCCAATTGCGATTTCCACGCGTAAAAGTGAGCTGGTTTAACAACAGTGCAATCTTAACTTCTCGACAAGGAATATAACGCATATCTCTGCGAAATGGCACAAACGACTCCGACACTTGATGTTTGTAAGCACCGTTATCCGTAACCTGACCAATAGCAGTAAATGCTTGAACTGGCTTCCCTTTGGACATGTCTGTGCGAGGGGAATAGTATATCAGCCAATCACCTGGAGACATTTTACGCAAAGGTGCTGCCTTACCGTGACATAACTGTGCAAAACCACCTTCTATGGCTAAATTCACATGAGAAGCGGATACAACGCCAATCCAATATCTGCTTTTCTGACTTGTTATATTCGACATGATGCATCCCCCTACTCTTCAAATGCTAAACTTTTCAACCGATCCAGTTGTAAAAAATGATGTCTGTAATGCATTTCAATCAACATAAACCATTCCTGCGCGTTTAAAGCACCGAACGCCGGATGAAGTATCTTGTTACTTACAGGCACTTGAAGTAGAACTGATTCCGTATTCCTCATCCGTTCCACTACACTGTGAAGTCCTTCTACCAAATGCTCCATGCTCTCTGGTGGTTGCGGAGTATAGTTTGGCGAAGCAGGGACCTTAATACGAACAGCAGGAAATTGTTCTAGTTTAAAAACAATCTTACCCTGCTCAGTTTTTTCCTTCGTTGGGTTGAATGTCGATTCGCTACCAGCTAAACATTGCTCGACATTATGTAGATGCATGAAAGCTGATTGAATTAAATGTACATACATCTGTCCTATGGACCAATCTTCTTCATTCAGCTTTCTATGTATTTTATCCATATTGAGTTTTGTCAGTTCTGCCAAATATCTTTCTACTGTAAGTTCAAATGACTTCAATACTTCCGTTGTACTTTTCATCCTTCAAGCAGCTCCTCTTCATCTTGGTATAGTCACAGTATAAAAGAACACTACTGACAGGTGTATGTCAGTAGTGTTCTAGAATTTTTTTCGCTACTTCCCGAATCTTGAAGCGTAAAGACTTCGGCTCAATCACCTCGATATCTCCGCCCCAGCCAAGTAAATGCTGTAATAGTTCCTCTGGATACCGAACACGAAATTGAAAGATTACCTCCTCATTCCGCTCCTCAATGGATTCAATATAAAAATTAACTGCCTCAATGATTTTGTCGGCAATTTCGGGGTTTGCCCTCATTATTATTCTTTCATCTCGATTGTCAGGTGGCCGATAGCTACTTAGGTCAAAATCATTTGGTAGAAGAAATTGATCTTCCAACACAGAAAGGTCGGACATCCGGGACAAACGGAAATGTCGCATTTCTTGCCTCATATCACAGTATGCTAGTAAAACCCAATTTTCATGGACAAGTGTTAATCCATATGGAGAGACCACACGTTTATTTTTCCGATTCCCATCTGTTTCTGGCATTTTTTTAATATACATAAAACTGATTTTGCACTGTTTCAAAATTGCATCGCGAACTTGATTAAGATACGTTTTTACCAGCTCTTCAGTTGACTGCTCACCTATATGAAGCAGTCGCATTGTTTCCCGAACAAGCCTTGACTCATTACGAACTGACTCCGACAAAGTAGCCTCGATTTTGCGTTTAGCGGACCTTGCATTAATACCATAATCTGTATCCAACCTTTGCTCGATAAAATCAGCTCCCATGAGCAGGGAGACGGCCTCTTCTGCTGTGAACCTAACCGGGGGTAGAAAATATCCTTCCATTAAGGAATAACCCTGACCAGGGGCACCTAAAATGGGAACCCCAGCCTCACTTAGTGCTTGAATATCCCTATATATCGTACGTACACTTGTCTCAAATTGAGAAGCTAAATCTTCTGCTCTCAATGTTTTGCTTCGCTGTAATTCAAGCGTGATCGCAAGCTGCCTCTCCGTTTTATTCATTTTTTTCCTCCACAATTTCTGCATTCTATTACAGTACTTGCCCGATAATTGAATAACAGCAAGCAATATTGAAGCTGTATTCCTAAAAATGAGCTGCCTATGCAACTCCGTGTTCTTCAAGCAAAGCACCCGTTTTAGCTTAAATATTTTCTTTCATATGTTTGGTGTTAATCAGATTTAATAACCTCCCATAACGCCGTTTTATTGCTATCCTATTTCAAAAGTGTTACTGCCTCTTCAAAACATGCTCTTTGGATAATGATATATCTTTTGTAGGAACTTTAACACCAAATGAAAATTCTTTTAATACTTAAACGTCTTGTCCCCAAAGGAAATTCCCAACTACATTTTCTACTGCTAGTGAAGAACTAGAATCTAATGCAATATGATAATCTCTTGTAAAGCCAGCTTCTTCAAATGCTTCTCGTTTAGTAGGAGTCTCACCCTCTTCTTCAGCACCAGCTAATCCCTGCCAATATCCATAATCACTTCTCTTAAAAATTGCATATTCAACCCGTGAAAGTAAACACCGAGTGCGCCATGTGCTGGCCAAAGCATCTTTTTCTTCGACCTATAGGCTTTTTCTACAGACTTTTTACGCATTCCACACTAGCTTTGTTGCAGAATTCTCTACTTGTAATTCCGCAAGTGCTAGCAATAACAGAATGGCCACCACCCAAAACTGTAATTTTCTTTCGTATTCGTATTTATAGTTGGGATACCATACTTTATGATCTGCTAATACTTATTCATTTTGTAATTATATCCCTGTAGAAATTACTGGATTTGGATTCCCCCATGTATCGTAGCATCCATAACAGCTCACACTTCAATAATTAGGAAAGCTTTGTAAAAGATGTTTACAAACAACTTAAATTTAGATATACTTACAAAGTAAACAAAAAATTCTTAAGGAGGTCGAATAAAATGATCGTTATCGTTAAATTGATGTCATTGGTAGCTACAACTTCATTAAAAATGAAAATCACACATTCGACCGCATCGGAATGGATCGCTTAAGGTTTTTTTTGTAAATAAGCATACCCATACCGCAGGGAGAAGTGTGCCCCTGCGGTATTTTTGTGCCTTTTTTCGCCGTAGAGGAGTCTCTCTACGGTTTTTTTCATTTTTCATGACAATTTAAGGAGGTGATAATAAATGATGTTAAACTTTTTTGCGCTCACGATAACTATTACAAAACGTAAGGTCTCTCTTGAGAAAGCACTTCATGATGAATATGTGAAAAAAATCTTTGAAGAGAACCGAAAAAAAATTGACGATTATATTCGTATTCGTCAATATTAATTTTGTTAATTAAAAAACTTGAAAGGTGGGAATTGAAATGTTTTATATGATCAAAAGACGTCATGCAGTTTTATGGCTGGAGAAAGACACAACCACCAGATGAAGTAATATAAAGTGATAATATAGCTAATTTTATAATCTCAGTTGAGCTAACCCGTTCTAATCTAGGACGGGTTGCTTACTCCAATCGCAATGTTAATTAAGTTAAAAAGAAACTTATAAACTAACTATTCCAGACTACACAGTGATAATCCTTCTTGCTTAGAAAATCATTAAATCCTTATTACATTAACCTTCCCAGTTAGTTAAATACATTACTTTTCCAACTAACCTAATTTTCACATAATTCCTTTAAAAGCGTTATTCAATTAAATAGCCCTTAAACTGAAAAATGAGCTTTCCTTTTTCCAGGAAAGAGTCCGATTGTTGAAGATCGTTGTTATTAAATTAAAGCACACGTTAGTTTAAGAAGAACAAAAGGTTAACGCATCGTCTAAGATTAATTTTGAAAGTTTATGGTCATTAATTACAAATGATATTTCAGAGGGTTCTACCCAAATTCGAGCAGATGATTCATGTTCTCGGAGAAAAGGTAAGCATTCGGTAACATCCATTCTAAAAAATGCCTGATAAGCAATCAATGGATATTTTCCACTTGAATCAAAAGACAGATTTTCTTTATGGCTTACTTCAATTGAACCTATGTATTTAATTGTTCCCTTTACATACCCCTCTTCATATGTTTCGCGTAGTATAGCTTCTTCTACGTTCTCCCCAATCTCTACGTGTCCACCTGGATAATTAAACCCTCGATTTTTTATTTGTGATAATAACACTTTCCCATCTCTAAAGCACACTGCATGAACACTCGTCACTATTAAAGATTCTGTTAATTTCATTCGAGGCATCCAAGTTAGCTTCACATTATTTCCACCCCAGTCTACAAAAATCGTCTGCATATATCTATCCCATCTCCTGTTAAATGCAATTTATCACCTAATATTAACTTTCTACACTGTTTCAAAAATCCCTCTTATACAACAAACTGGAAATAGATTTTAAAACGTGGTAAATATACGTTTTTTATGTTGCATCAATTGTAGAATATATTACGAGTAACCATTCTTATGCCAATAGAATATATTTGGAATTTGCATATTGGTCCGTTTAAAAGAATGAGGCTTCTGACTCTTATTCGAGTTCTCGTCATCTAGTAGATTTAAAAGTCTTATCAGCAAAGCCTCCCTCATGGTAATAGATTTCTTGATTGTTTTACAACTTGTATTCCACAATCTGGCCCTTTAATGCAAACAAGCGCTGATCCTTATTACAGAATGCACCCTTTTGTTGAAGATCGTTTTTCTTATTGAACTAACGTATCTGTTCGTTAAATGTAACTCTTCACATTTTACTTAATATTATAAAGGTGAATAGAAAGATAAGTTATAATTTAGTTTAGTAGTTGTAAAAGTAGGTTATTTATATTATTCTCTTATAATTTTTCAAAAAGGAGTGTTTATGAAAAAGATTATTGTTGTTGTATTAATGATATTTATATTATTCTTAGGATCCACAACACAAAGTTATGCACTGTCAGATTCGAAATCTGCGGCAATACAAGCGTTGCTAGATGATGCCTCTCGTATATCAGGTGTGCCGGGAATTTCAATCTCAATAATTGTCGATGATGAAGTGTTCTACTTTTCTTCAGGGTATGCTGACCGTGAAAAGGGGTTGACTGCAAGTGAAAATACACTCTATGAGTTAGCTTCTGTCAGTAAAGCTTTTACTGGTATGGGTATTATGCTGTTGGAAGAGCAAGGGCTGCTCTCAATGACTGACCCTGTGCAAAAATATTTACCTTGGTTTACGTTAAAGTATCAAGGAAAACCTGTTGATACGCAAAGCCTTACACTAAATAACTTTCTTCACCATACCAGTGGTCTAACAAATATTAGGCATACTCAAAATATTCCTCAAGGCAATACACCGGATATGTTGCAAAAGACTGTGGAAATGCTCGTAGATGCTGAATTGGCGTTCCCTCCTGGTGAACAGTATAACTATGGAACCGTTAATTATGACGTATTGGGTTTGGTTATTGAGATTGTGTCGCAACAAAGCTATGAAGACTTTATGAAGGAACAAGTATTTCAGCCGTTAGGTCTTCACCAGACGTATGTTTATAAAGAAGATGCCCAAGCCACTGGACAGTTGGCACAAGGCTACCGTTCTTCCTTTTTTATGACAACTCCATTTAAAGCTCCGGATTATGCTGGGAACAAACCCGCAGGCTACATCATTTCTAATACAAAAGATATGACACGTTGGATGGGCATACAGATGGGTATTGTGCAGGACATACCCGAAATATTTCACACGGTTATCGAAAAATCACATAGGGGTGATATGTCTGTCTCGGCTGTCAAGGATATGTATTATGCGGCAGGCTGGTCGGTAAACGCCGACCAAACAATTATCGAACACACTGGGGGCAATCCAAATTTCCGAACCGAAGTAGCCATACTGCTAAATGACAGAACAGCCATCTGCTTGCTGAGCAACGGCGCAAATACCAATATAAACTTGGTACTAAAAGTTAAAGATATATTAGACGGCAATCTAACTCAGTCATATGAAATAAGTGGCACACAGCTTTTGGATATCATTTTGTCGTCTATCACTATTATTCTTTGCCTATTGGCTGTTCTGCTATTTCTCTTAGGATTACGAAAAAAGAAAATGAATAAGAGACAGCCAATGACAAAAAAGAGAATAATCATAACAGTTATTTTCCTGATGGCTACGATTGTCCTTGGTATACTGTGCTATGCTATCGATTGGTCAACAATACTTATTTGGCAAACATATAGTATTCTTACAGTGTTGATTTCGTCAGCATTATTAACAGCCAGCATTACATGGTTTGTATACACTCACCGATAAAATACCTCGCTCCCAAGATAATCATAATGTTAAGTAATAAAATATAAAATTATCGGTATGCTTAATAAACCTGCTACTGCAGCAGAAATTGAAACTGCAACTGCAACATTTAAGTCTGCTACTGTAAGCATTGGGAATGGAAATACGGTCCTTTTACAAAGAAGTAGTATGGTACATGTTTTACAAAATCACCTCCCACTTTATTGGACAGGATCAACTGGAAAAACTCTTTTTAATCCTAATATCAGAAACTAATTTATCTAAGAATAACATTGAATGGACCTTAGAAAAAATTATAAATAAACGAAATAATTTAGTGGTTTTTTCTTCAAAAAATAGTATGAAAAGTCGGTTAAAAGGAGTTTGTGAAGAAAATGAATTCATTAATGAAGTAGTTGTAAGTGCACATGATTATCTTACTCTAAGAGAAAAGGATACTCGAACTCAGAATCTAAATGAAATGGTTGAAAAATACAATCAGCTTAAGCAATTGATTAAAGAATAAAAATATGACAGATGCTTGAAGTTGTACAATTAGCTACTATTAGTTTTCAGACTAATGGTAGCTTATTTAATTGTTAAGTTACAAAAAGGTCGTATCCTAGAAGTCTTTAAAGCAACAGAAAGCATTTAAATGGCTCGAAATGGCTTTATCTGGTGTTTTAAGTCGTTTAAAATCCACTCTTGAATGACATCTAAAAAACCTCCAAATATATGGAGGTTTTTAAACTATTTTATTTTACTTCAACTTGACCCATCATCCCATTTTCTTCATGTTCAAGGACATGGCAATGGAACATGTAAATGCCCTTATTATTGAACTTCACTGCTAATTTAACTGTTTGACCAGCTTCAACTGAAACCGTATCCTTCCACCCTTTTAAATTTAAAGGAGGTTCTTTCCCATCAATCGACACGATTTTAAATTGAGTGCCATGTATGTGGAAAGGATGTGTCATGCCACCCATCATATCAGGTTTATTATAAATTTCCCAAATTTCAGTATCTCCCTGTTTTTGAGTGAAATCAATGCGATTCATATCAAACTGTGAACCATTGATTGAAACCATTGTGCCCATACCAAAAAGTTCAAGTTTCTTTGTAACTGGTAAGGTTTTTTCCTCTTCCGTAACACCAAAATCATTTAATTTTTGTGCAATGTTACTTGTACTTGCAGCTTTTTGTTCAATTTTAAATGGTAAAAGGGTAATTCCTTCTTCATTTATTAATGCTATATCAGTTTTGTCATCCATCTTTGAAAAATCCACTATTACCTCTGCTCGCTCACCTGGTGTTAAGGTAATTTCTTTCATATCAGTTGGTTGATTTAAGAAACCTCCATCAGTAGCAATTTGTTGGAATGTAGCTCCATTATTCAATTTAAACGTATAATTACGAGCATTAGAACCGTTTAATAATCGAAGTCTTATTTTTTCTTTACCGACAGTAAGTTTAGGATTCAAAGTACCATTAATTAACAAAGTATCTCCTATTGTACCATCCTCATTAAGGACTGCTTGATAATTTAATTGCTTTTCTTCAGTAAATTGTCTATCTTGGAATACTAACGGAAAATCATTCACACCATACTCATTCGGTAAATTGATTTTTTGCGAATTTTCATCATCAATATAAATTAAGCCAGCTAAACCTTTATATACTTGCTCTGCTGTAGCACCTTCTGGATGTGGATGGAACCACAGCGTAGATGCTCCTTGATTAACTGTAAAATTTACATCTTCTGTTACAGCTGGCTCTAAGACTTGGTGTGGACCTCCATCACCATTTCCGGGGATTTCTAATCCATGCCAGTGAAATGTTGTTGGTTCAGATAAGTCATTTTTAGTTCTAAACGTTACCGTTTGATCTTTATAAATACGAATGATTGGCCCTAAAAAGGAACCATTATATCCATATGTCTCTGTTTTAGTTCCCTTAAAGATTTCTGTCGTTCCTTGTTGGGCAGTAATATCAACAATTCCATTTTTAGGTTCAATAATAGGTGGAAGCGCAAGCTCATTTTCCCCAGTTGAATTATTTAATGCTAATGGATTGTTATGACTCGCATGACCATTTTCCATGCTATTATCTTTATTATCCATACCCTCCATGTTTTTCATTTCTTCATCACTCATATTGGAATGGTCCATACCAGACATAGTAGAATGGTCCATATTTGAATTATTATTAGATTCCGAATTACCCGCACTACATCCCCCAATTATAATAGCGCCTACCAATAATGAAGCAATCAAAAGTTTAGATTTCATTATGTTTCCTCCTTTTATTCTTTACATAGGCACTATAACAAAGAAGTATGGAGAAATTATGGATTTGTAATTAAATAAGACAAGTATTAACCACTCTATCTAAGAAAACTTTGATATGACTTTTTTTACTTCTTAACTTTCCAAATCAAAATGATAATTGACATTAATAAGATACTTATTACAATTTTCCCTATTAAATTTACTTGCATAAAACCATATACGGCTCCTGCTTCAAAGATTAAGGCTGGTATTTTTCCAATAGTACTAGCAAGCGCAAATGTGCCTAAAGACACCTTAGAAAATGCACTAGTAAAAGTCACAAGACCTGATGACATAAAAGGTAAAATCCTTAAACTGACAATTATCCAAAATGCACCAGACCCTTCCAACTCCTTTAATTTTAAAAGTTTAGGGTGTAATACGAACGGTCTTTTCCATTTATTGATTCCTTTTCTATATAAAATAAAGCTAATAACTGCACCAAGTGATTCACCGATAATAGAAATCAACAAACCGTTGAATACGCCAAAAAACACAAGGTTAGTAGCTGTAACAAAAACACTTGGTAGTACACCTATAATACTAACCAAAGTATTTATCATTAAACTTACCAAAATTGCAAATAATCCAGATTGTTCAAGTAATTGAAGTAATTTTTCTTCCATGATTAAACGCTATCTTTTTTAACCTATTACTTGCATATAATGAACTATTGTTAATAAACAACAACTGCCTGTTCGCCTAATGCTTCATAGCTATTAAAAAATGCTCCCTTATCCAATGTTATCAATCCCTTACGTGGATCCATTACTTCCACAGTCGTATTTCCCACAGATAATAGTACCATTGTATGTAAATTTTGATACATTTGATGGTACTCACCTGCTTCTTCCATAATCCATCCCCCTTTAACCTTTGGTGGTGAGAGGTCTAATGTTACCCATATAATAACTGGTATTCCCTGTCTAATATAATTTGTTATTTCTTTTATTGTACTTCCACTACGATTTTTTGCATGTAAATCTAACTTTCTCTCGGTGATAAAATTTTTAGCTGCTTTGACAATTGGTTCTGCAAAAACATATGTACCCGTTTCTAGATTGCTTGGCTCGCCGCCATATGCTTGATTAGGATTTGACCCATATTTTTTTTTCATTTTGTATTCAAACGATTGTTTAGGTAAATAATTTTGATCCATTTCTAATTTAGATGTTTCAGCACCATAGTAATTAAGTACTGCTGTAAGAGTAGTTATTTCACACCCATTTGGTAATTCAGGATTTTGTAGAATTACAGGAACTCCAAATCCTTTATTATGATTTACTGCATATGTTTGCACTAATATAGATTGTGTAGATGACGTATACGTAAATTTTTTCTCTGTTAAATACATTCCTGTTGTAAAATTGTTTGGATTCCCTACTTTTACTGTATAGGTTTCATTCGGTTGCAAATTATTAAATTGAGCCTCACCTTTATTCAAACTAATTGTTGAATCTATTTCTTTCCCTTCTTCATTAAGTAACACCGCATATAGATCATTAAGTGGATCTCCACTAAAAAATTCAACGGTTAACACTGTTATGGTATTCAAGTTTGTATTTTCATTTGTACAACCCTCTAAAATAACTGCTAATAATCCTAAAGTGAAAATAATTCCCCACTTTCTAATGCCCCATACCTCCTCCCGTTATTATTACATGATTCAAAATGAATATAACGAATAATTATGGAGAAATTATGGATTAAAATTAAAATGGATTTTTAGAATTTCTACATAAAAAAAGATGTTCCATTTGTCAAAATTGATTTGACTCGTCGAACATCTCTAAGTATTTAATTTTTACGGAGTAGATCATCACTTTCCGTTAGCCATTTATGAATTGTTACTTTTACACCAGAAGTAGAAGTGTAGTTAACCATATACACAGTTGTTTCTTCTGCGGAATTGATTCCTCTTCCATCTCCTTCATTTTGTCTTCGCTGCACATGCAATGTAACAATTTTTGAATTACCCAAAATTGACTTTAGTGATATTAAGAATCATTATTTAGTCTGGTAGAATTAGTTCCATATAATTCTTTATATCTTGTTCTTTCATTTCTCCAGTGATTATTTTTTCTATTTTCCCCTCAGAATTAATAAGAATAGTCGTTGGTAATGGATTGATATTATATGCTTCCATTACACTTTTATTTTTATCTATTAAAACCGGAAAAGTTAGACCTTTTCGGTCAATATAATTTTGAACCACGAAGTCGGATTCTGCTATATTTATAGCTAATACCTGTATACCCTTTTCTTTATAATCATTATAATATCTATCTATAATTGGAAATTCTCTTTCGCAAGGTTTGCACCAAGTACCCCAAAAGTTTAAAAAGACACCTTTTCCTTTGTATTCCTCCAAATTATGTTTATCACCATGCATATCAACTAGAGTAAAATTTGGAGCATCGTCCCCTATTTTTAATACTTCATTTTTATCTTGCGTTAAAGTTGTATAGACTGTGAAGAATATTGCCCCAAATAATATAATTAATATAATTGAACGCATAAGAAATCTTCTCTTTTTTTTATCCATAATGAAGTTAGGCTCCTTCCTTTCTTATATATGTAAAACTAGAAACCAGTAAATCCTCCAAAAATCGGTGTTAAAAACGCAATAATTTTAGTCATCATATCAAAGTATAATAAAACCCCCATCACAATCATTATTGCACCACCTATTTTCATAAATAGTCCATTTTTTCTTTGAAGAAACTTCATTTTTCCGATAAATAAAGACATTATTAGGAAAGGTATAGAGAAACCTAGCACATAAAATAGCATGTACAACATACCCTTCCCAGGATCAGACACACCTAAAGCTATTACTCCTGCAAGAATTGGTCCAGTACAAGGTGTCCATCCAGCTGCAAAACCCATACCAATAAGTACGGAACCAAAATATCCTTTGGGCCTTTTTTTAAAATGAATCTTTTTTTCAGATTGTAAAATATCGATTTTAAAAAAACCTAGAATAACTAATCCAAAAAAGACCATGATAATTGCTCCAATTTGTCTTAGGAACTCTTTATACTGAATAAAAATCTGTCCGATAAAAGAAGTTGAAAAACCTAGTGCCATAAAAATAATAGAAAAACCAAGTAAAAAAAGCAGGGTATGTATCAGAGATTTTCGTCTCAAAATCCCTTTTTCTTCTTTTAGTTCATTAAAGGATATTCCTGTTACATAAGATAGAAAAGCTGGATACAATGGTAATGAACAAGGTGATAAAAATGATAATAATCCAGCACCAAATGCAAGAAGTAAATTTAATTGCTCTAACAAATACGCTCACTCAACCTTTCTATAGTCCATTTGAAAATAAAGTATAGACTATAAATATGGAGAATATATGCATATGCAGCGTGATATAAGAATTAGAATTTTTTTGATAGCTTTCTAATTTTTCATTAATCTAAATAGGGATTAAAAATAAAAAATGAGCCGTGTTTCAACTTTAGAAACACAGCTCATTTATTATGCTAATTCTAAACATTGGAAAAATCTTTAATTATATTCCTAGTCTAAGGATTAAAGCATAATCTAACAAGAATATTAGATACGAATCATACATATATTGACTTTAGTATTTCATTAAAACAAAAATCTATTATTCTATTCATGATGGAATTATATTAAATTTTCTATAAAGGATGATGACAATTATTGAAAAGTCGGTTCTTGCTATGGTTATTTTACGTGTATTGTCTGGGAGTATTGAAGTA